>DASQHV010000182.1:0-4753 GCA_035631915.1 Candidatus Acidiferrales bacterium
TGCGATACTGGGTGCGCTGGTAGTCCTCGCGCTGATTTTTGTCGGTGGACAAGGTCGGCAGGAAGCGGCGGGGCGCGTGGGCGCGACAGTACTACACGAAGATTTTCGAGCTCGGTTCGCGGTCTGGGTCGCGAGTCTTCCGATCGTGCGTGAGTTTCCGCTGTTCGGAGTCGGACTCGGCGCGTGGCCGGAAGCCTTCTTCAGGTTTCAGCCCGCGCCGCGAAGCGATTTGCTCTACAACGCCGCGCACAACGACTATGTCGAATTGCTGGCCGACGTCGGAATGCTCGGAATCGGGCTGGCGGGCTGGCTGGTGTTCAGGATCGCGGCGCGGTTTCGGAGCGCGCTGAGAAAAATTCCCCGGCGCATGCTGCCGGCGCTCGCCGCGCTGGTCTCCGGAATAATCGCGATGGCGGTGATCGAGTTTTTCGATTTCGACTTGCAGGTTCCCGCCAACATTGTCCAGCCCGCGTTGCTCACCGGCCTTGCGCTGCGCATGGGCGAATTCAACGAGTCTTCGGAAGCCGCTCTGGAAGCGGACGTCGCGCCCTCGGCGGGGCGAACCGGCATCGGAACCCGAAGATGGGCCTGCGTTGCGGCTTCGGCGGGCGCAGTCGCGCTCGGCGCGATCGCGATGAGGCAGACCGGCGACCCCTATCCCTACGACATCGTGCAGCCGGAGTCGGTGACCGACGCGCGAAACCTGCTGCTCAGCTATCCGTACAACCCGGAGACCCATCGGATGCTGCTGGCGAAATTCGGCGACGCGATGGATTCTCGCGCGCGGTCGCGCGAGATCGAGACCTGGCAGTGGCTCGATCCGATCGATCCGCTTGCCCGCGACGCGTATGCGCGGGACTTGCTCGACAACGGGAACCGGGCCGAGGCGATGCGTCAGGTCAAGCAGTCGGTGTACGTGTCGCCCGCGGTCCTGTCGCACGCATATCTCAGCCCGCGGATTCTGCCGTGGCTGCAGGACGACGAAAAGCGCGCAATCGAGGACGGCTTCAAGCGCGCGGTCGATGCGGGATTTAACGGCGCCGCGATCGCGCTCGGCGAGTACTATTCGACGCTTGGCAGGTCGTCGGAGCGGGCGGCGCTGTTGAGTGCGTCGGCGGCGCGGGAGAGCGACCCGCAAAAGCGCGCCGAGTACCTGCGCGAATCGGCGAACGCGTACGTCGCGATGGGCGAGCTCAAGAAGGCCGGCGAGATCTTCCGCCGCGCAATCGACGCCGACCCGACCGATGCGAGCAGTTACACCGGCCTTATCGCAAAGGTGCTGGTGCCGTACGAGCAATTCGACCAGGTGCAGGAATACATACGCGCCGGAATCGATCACGACGTCGATGCCTGCCAGCTGGCGCTGAGTGCGCGCGGGGCGGCGTCGGTCGGTCGGCCCGATATCATCGAGCAGACTCTCGACGACGCACTGAAAGTCGAACCGGCTTCGTACGATTGCACGATGGAGATGGGGCTGCTGTACCTGCGCGACGGACGAAACGGGCGCGCGATGCTGATGTTCGGCAAGGCGACCGAGTTGCGGCCGAATTCCGCGGAAGCGTACATGGAGCTCGCGACGGCGGCGGAGAAGAACTACGACTTCTTCAAGGCCGAGAAGGCGTACGATCGCGCCGCGTCGCTGGCGCCGCAAAACCCCGACGTCGCCGAGCGGCTGGCGGCATTCAAGCGCAAGCTCGCCGAAGCGGCCTCCGATCCGGGGACGCCGGACGCACAGGTATCGGCGCCGGCGCATTGAGGCTGAACAGGAGCAATCGGCAAATCGTATGTGCGGCATCGGCGGATTGATCGGAGCACAGGACGAAGGCGGCATGATTTCGCGCCGCCTGCTCGCCGCGCTGCGCCATCGCGGTCCCGACGACGAAGGGCTGGCGCAGCCGACGCCGACCGTGTCGTTGGTGCATACGCGGCTCTCGATTTTCGATCTTTCACCGGCCGGACATCAGCCGATGACCGACCGACCTGTCGGCGACCCGAGCGGGCTGTGGCTGGTCTTCAACGGCGAGATTTACAACTTCAAGGAACTGGAATCGGAACTCGCGCCGCGCGGCCGGATATTCCGGACCCGATGCGATAGCGAGGCGATCCTGCACAGCTATCGCGAGTGGGGCGAGGCAGCGATACCGCGCTGGCGCGGGATGTTTGCGATCGCGTTGATCGATCCGGCGCGCGGCGTCGGCTACCTGGTGCGCGACCGGCTGGGAATAAAGCCGATGTTCACGTGCCGGCTGCCGGGCGGTGCGCTGGGGTTCGCGAGTGAGATGCGCTCGTTGATGGCGCTCGGGCCCGAGCTGGTGTCGAATGAAATCGAACCGGCAGCGCTCGAGAGTTTTTTCGCGCAAGGCGCCGTCCACGGCTACTCGAGTCTGATCAAAGGTGTGACGATTCTGCGGCCGGGCGAGATGCTGCGCGTCGATCTCGAGACCGGCAAGGAGCTGCGCCGCGCGACGTATTGGCATCTGCCGGCCGTCGCCGACGATGCGCCCGCGCCGGCGCGCGCCGATGCGGTCGAGCAATTGCGCGACGTCGTGTCGGAAGCGCTGAAATTGCATCTGGCCAGCGACGTGCCGTTGGGGTTGTTCCTCAGCGGCGGAATCGATTCGTCGGCGTTGCTGGCGCTCGCGACCAAGCTCACGGATGGTGCGGTCCGAACGCTGACGATCGGATTCGATTCGCCGACGTTCGACGAGAGCGAAATTTCGGCGGCCACCGCGTCGCGCTTTGGCGTCGATCATCAAAACATCATGCTCACCGGCGCCAGCTTGCTCGAAGGGCTGCCCGACGCGCTGGCCGCGATCGACCAACCTACGGTCGACGGCTTCAACACTTACTTTGTCAGCAAGGCGGCGCGGGAGGCCGGCCTGACGGTTGCGCTGTCGGGGCTTGGCGGGGACGAACTGTTCGGCGGCTATGCAACGTTCGCGGACGTGCCGCGGGCGCTGGCGCTGCGCGAGAATCCGCTGCTCAGCATGGTCGCGCGGCTAGGCAGCGGCTTCATGCGGAATCGGTCGGGCGTCAAGTTGGCGGAGGCGTGCCGGCGGCCGGCCGACGCGCTGGCGATGTACCTGCTGCGCCGCGAAATGTTTCTGCCTGCGGAACGCCGCACGCTGATGCCGCTTCCGGCGGCGGCGGACGACCTGACCGGGGTGCCCGCGGAATTGCTCGACGAGGTGCGCTCGGAAACGCGCGGACTCGGCGGCGCCAACCGGATCAGTTTCTTCGAGCTCAACCTCTATATGCGTCACATGCTGCTGCGCGATTCCGACGTCGCGAGCATGGCGGCGCCGATCGAGTATCGGGTGCCGTTTCTGGACCATCGGATGGTCGAAGGGGTTTTTTCGACGCCGCAGGAGTGGAAGCTTCCGGACCCGCGACCCAAGCCGCTGCTGCTGGATATCGCGGGCGCGGGAGTTCCGTCGGCGGTGTGGCAGCGCGCGAAGCGCGGCTTCACGTTTCCGTGGGGCGACTGGTTTGCCGGCGGCGGCGCGCTGAATCGGGTGGCGGACGACGCGGTGAACGACGCGGCGCGATGGCGCGATCTCGGAATCGACGCGGGCGGCGTGCGCAAAATCTGGAATCAATTCAGTGCCGGCGATCGGCGCATCACGCCGCTACAGATTCTTGCGTTCGTGGTGCTGCGCGATTTCGCGACGCGGCACAAGCTCCACGCCGCATGAAGGTGCTGTTTCTGAATCCGGCGGGCGAACTCGGCGGCGCCGAGCGCAGCCTGCTTTTTCTGATGGCCAGCCTGAGCGCGGCGAAACCCGACTGGCAAATGCAGCTGATCGCCGGCGCGGACGGTCCGCTGATTCGGCACGCGTCGGAGATCGGTGTGCAGGCGGGCGCGATCGCGTTTCCGCGTTCGCTCTCGCAACTGGGTGACGCGGGTGCGGGCGGCCCCGCCGGCTCGCAGGTGAATCGGTTGGGGCTGGTCGGCGGCGTCGGCCGAGCGGGAATTCCGAGCTACGCGTATTTGCATCGGCTGCGCCGCGCGCTCGCGCGATTTGCGCCGGACCTGATTCACAGCAACGGCCTCAAGATGCACATCATGGCGGCGTGGGCGCGACCCGCGGGATGTCCGCTGATTTGGCACATCCGCGACTACGTCAGCGCGCGGCCGGTGATGTCGCGATTAATTCGCGCGAACGCGCATCGATGCACCGCGGCGGTCGCGAACTCGACGAGCGTCGCAGAGGACTTGCGGACCGTGTGCGGTGATAGCTTGCGAATCCATCGCGTGCATAACGGAATCGATTTGAGCGCGTTTTCGCCGACTGGAACTATCGCGAATTTGGACGCGATGTGCGCGATGCCGGCCGCGGGACCAAACACCATCAGAGTGGGGATGCTGGCGACCATGGCGCGCTGGAAGGGTCATCAGGTGTTCCTGCGTGCGGTTGCAAAGGCGTCGGCGGAAGCGCCGCTGCGCGCCTACGTGATTGGGGCGCCGGTCTATCAAAGCGGCGGAAGCCAGTACCGTATCGACGAGTTGCGGCGTATGGCGGCGGATCTTGGCGTCGAGAAGATTGTCGGATTCAGCGGCTTCGTCGAGGACAGCGGTGCGGCGATTCGCGCGCTGGACGTCGTCGTGCACGCGAGCACGGCGCCGGAGCCGTTCGGGCTGGCGATCGCGGAAGGGATGGCGTGCGGCAAGCCGGTGATCGTCAGCGCGGGCGGCGGCGCGATGGAGATCGTGACGGCCGGAGTTGACGCGCTGACGCATCCGCCGGGAGAC
>DASQHV010000183.1:0-23126 GCA_035631915.1 Candidatus Acidiferrales bacterium
CGTGAACTGGCTGCCGTCTGAGATGAAAAGATTCTTGACGTCGTGAGTCTGTCCGAACTTGTTGCAGACGCCATCGGCGGCCTTCTCGCTCTGGCGGCAGGTCCCGAGGTTGTGCGTCGACGGATATGGCGGCACCTCGACGGTCCGGGTAGCTCCCACCGCGTTGTAAACCGCGGCGCCCTTCTTGAAGGCGTAGCTGCGCATCGCGAGGTCGTTGGCGTGGTCGTCGTAGTGAACATTGGGTATCGGAAGGCCGAAGCTGTCCTTCTCAGTGGGATGCAGGGTGACGGCGTTTGTTTCCTGCGGCATGTCTTCGCCGACGATCCACATCGCCGCCATGTTGGGATATTGCTCGAGCATGCTCGCGTAGTCCGCGCCCCATGCGCCCGGGTCGAGGAACGCCGCGGTGAACGGAAGACCGAGCGAGATGGTCTCAAGCTCGAAGCCGCCGGTGAAGCCACGCTTGGTGTCGAGCACGGATTCATCCTGGATGATTCCGGCCATCACGGTTCCGCGGTAGAAGTGTACCGGTTTCTTGAAGATCCCGAACACCGAGCCGGTGGTGTGCCGCATATAGTTCTTGCCGACCTGGCCCGACGAATTTGCCAGCCCGTGCGTGAACGTTGACGACGATGAGTTCAACAGCAGGCGCGGCGTTTCGATCGAGTTGGCGGCGACGCACACCACGCGAGCCTTCTGCGCCTGATGCTTCCCGTTCTTGTCGGCGTACAACACTTCGGTCGCCTTACCGCTGGCGTCGTGCTTGATCTGCATGACCATCGACTCGGGCCGTAGATCGAGCTTGCCGGTAGCTTCGGCGGCTGGCACCTCGGTGTAGAGCGTCGACCATTTAGCTCCGGATTTGCATCCTTGGAAACAAAACCCGAGTTGCCAGCACGCGGAGCGGCCTTCGCGCGGACGGCTGTTGATCGCCATGCGCCCCGTATGCACCGTCTTGTAGCCGACGCGGGTCGCGCCGTTGTACATGACCTTGAAGTTGTTATTGCCCGGCAGTCCCGGAATGTCGTTGGTGCGCGTGACGCCCATCTTACGCTCGGCCTTGTCATAGTAAGGCTCGAGCTCGGCGAGAGTTAGCGGCCAATCGAGCAGGTTCGCACCGTCAATCGCGGAATAGGTGGTCCTGGCTTTGAACTCGTGCTCCTGCAGCCTTAGCGAAGCGCCCGCCCAGTGGACGGTGGTTCCGCCGACGGTCTTGCAGATCCATGCCGGCAGATTCGGGAAATCCTTGGCGACGCGCCAGTTGCCGGAAGTCGTGCGCTTGTCGAGCCACGCGAGCTGATTGAACGCAAACCATTCTTCATTGCGAAAGGTAGCGGGCGACTGGCGCTTGCCGGCCTCGAGCAGCACGACCTTGAAGCCCTTCTGGCAGAGTTCGTTGGCAAGAGTGCCGCCGCCGGCCCCGGAGCCGATCACTACGATGGTCGAATCGTCGGTGAGTGCGTGCTGAGCCATGAGTGATGCTCCCCTTACGCCGGCTTGGGGCTTGCGCCCTCGGGCGGGTCAGGAAGCCAATCGAGATCGTTGAAGCCGTGATGGATGTATCCACCCATCTGATAGGAAGAGCCCTGGTAGCCGAGCGCCTTGAAGACTTCCGGATCGCTGTACAGGGATTGCAGTTCGACGCTGCGAACTTTCTGGAAGAAGGGCGTGCCTTCGATCGATTTGAGGACCTCGACCTGTTGCGCGCTGCTCAAGTCCGCGAACTTCGCAGTCTTGGAGCTGTCAAGCTGCGCGACTCCTTCGGCAAACATCTTTGCAGTCGCGGGATCGCTTTGCGCAGATGCGTCGAGGGCGGCTACGACCTTCCAGTAAGGTTCATCGCCTACATTCTTATGCGGGAAGATCTGGCGCGATACCTTGAGCAGAGTTTCAGCCTCGGCGGGCTTGAGCGTGGTGAGTTTGCGAATCGGTTCCGCGGCGCTCGCCGCATTGACGAGTCCCGACGCCGCCACCGCGGTGCCGACCACTACCATCGCCCCAGTCTTGAGAAATTCCCGCCGCTTCATCTAGCGTCCTTTCGCGTAGTCGGTTTGCGTCGTGTGTTCGCTCAGCGCCGCGACTATCGCTTCTTTCTGTCACCCAGCTTGCGAATATGTTTCACCAGCGCGGCGACGACGCCCGGTTGCGTCTCCAAGTCCGGATTCGCGGTCATCGACGCACTCAGTCCAACAGCGGGCCCTCCGTACACGATCGCTTTCGCGATCTTTTCGTCCGTGACGGAGCGCTGCCACTTGCGATCGCGAAAATCGATCGGCTTCGGATCCAGGCTCTCCGACGCCGGCCCCTTGCCGTCGCCGTTTTGGCCATGGCACACTGCGCATCGGTCGCTGAACATCGAATTCGCATCGAGCCGCGCGTCCGTCGACGCCGCCTGCACGGCCGCGCCCGACCCCGCCTGCCTAATTACGATCGTTAGCGCCAGAATAACAAGCCCGACCGTCGGCCAGAGTCCGATTCGCGTGTGGCGCATCAACATGCCGACCCTAAAGTCGCACACAAACGTCGGAATCGTAAAGGTTCGCGCGAACGACCGCGGAACCGCCGACGCGGAGCATCGCTCACGGATTCCAGAGCTGGCGTGGGATTCTGTCGGCAGCTAGCTCGCGAGCCGCGACGTGTCGTTAAACCCACTCTCGACTGACGTGATCCCGGCGATGCTGCGGTGGCGACTTCCGATGCGATCGCGAGGCTGACACGCATCGATGAGCGTTGGCGGGGGTATCGAGCACCTCGATACGCACCGGCTTGGCGCCGGCGTGGGTGATTGAAAGATGGTCGGCGGCGCGCTTGGTGAGATCGATCTTGCGTCCGTCGACGAACGGCCCGCAGTCGTTGATTCGCACCTGCACCGATCGTCCATTCGACGGGTTCGTGACCTTCACGTGCGAGCCCAGCGGCAGCGTGTTGGACGCGGCCGTGAGTCCATGCTCGTGAAACGTTTCGCCCGAGGCGGTCTTGCGCCCCTCGAAGCCCGGGCCGTACCACGACGCCGTCCCGACCATCGTTCGCGGCGTCGGCGCGCTTCGCGGAGTGGGGGAAGCCAGGCCGGACAGCGTCGGAGGGATGACGGGGGTTCCCTGCGTCTGAGCGCATGCGTAGAGAAGACCGCTGGCCGCCAATATGAGGAGCGGTCGGTAGCAGGCGGCTAACGGCATTCGCGGCGGGGTGCCGCACGATGCGTTGGACGTGACACCATCCGGCCTGACGATTCGATTCCTAAGCAATGAAATAAGCACGATACTCCCCCGGGAGTGAGTCGTTCACGATTCCATGTGCAACAAGGCAAAGTGTGTGCCGGGAAAAGTTTGCGACGCAGTTGAGGCGCGACCGCGGGCGCGTCGCGTAAGAATTACCGGGGTAACGGTTATCGGTCGGCGACGATCGGAAACTCGCTGATCGATCCCGACGACGTGACCCGCCCGATCTTTCCGCTCATGTCGGTGAACCAGACGTTGCCGTCGGGTCCTGCGGCTATCAGCGCCGGCGTGCTGCCGCTGCCAAGCTGGAACTCCCGCGGCTTCGAGCCGTCGAAGGCGATGCGCCAAATCGCGGTATCGCCGCGCGACGTTGCCCAGATGCTGCCGTCTGGGTGGGCCGCGATATCGAACGGGGCGGCGTCCGGCGAGAGCTGGAACTCTCCGATCACGCGGCCCTGCGGTGTAATCCTGGCGATTCGCTTCGCCTGAAATTCGACGACCCAGAGGTTGCCGTCGCCGCCCGCCGCGATGCCGGTCGGTTGACTGTCCGGGGTCGGGAGGTCGAACTCGGTGACCTTGCCGTCGGGAGTGATCCGCGCGACGCGATTTCCCTTGCCCTCGGTGAACCACAGATTTCGGTCGGGTCCAACGGCGATCGAGAGCGGCGAGCTGTCCGCGTGAGGCAAATCGAATTCGGTCAGGTCTCCAGCTGGTGTGATGCGGCCGATCTTGTCGGCCCCGCTCTCGGTGAACCACAAGTTTGCGTCGGGTCCGCGCACGATACCGTCGGGCTTGGCGCCGGCCGTCGGCAGATCGAACCACGTGAGTTTCCCATCGGCACCAATCCGGCCGATTCGATTTGTCACGAAGTCGGTGAACCATGCGCCGCCGTCAGGCCCCGCGGCTATTTCGCTCGGGAACCCGCCTCGTGCGACGAGGTAGCCGTCGAGCTGGCCGCCGGGCGTCAGCCGTCCGATCCGGTTCGAGTCAAACCCGGTAAACCACAGGTTCCCGTCCGGACCCGAAGCGATCCCGAAGGGTGGACTGTTTTTCGGTCCGCCCACGGAAGCGCATGAAGTCGCGAGGCACACGAGAAGCGCCGAGCCAAAAAAAATTGTTGCCGAGAAACGCATTTGCTTTTATCGCCAGGTCAAACGATTTCTGACCGCCACGACGCCTCGAACTTCGGCCGCGTCGCGTGCGGCACGACGCGCGTCTCTTGCGGATTCCACGACCCCGCTGAGCAACACGGTGCCATGATCGCAATCGACGGCGACCGGGTATCGATTCGAGATACCGTCCTCCGCGATTTCGCTTTTCACTTCGGCGATGATGCGGTCGTCGATCGCGCGCTCGGTCGGCGAGCCGTAGTGATGCTTCGCGGAAGTCTGCACCCGATCGTGTTCCACGGTGATCGAGCGAGAGCTAGTCGCCACAGCCGCCTCAGCCTGGGAGGGAATCGATGTGGTCGCGGCGATCAAGCAGACCACGCTTACCGACGCTATGAAATTTCTGTGACACTTCACGACGGAAACCTCTCCGCACGGGGAGAGCACAAGTCTCCCCGTGCGGCCATCTCACCAACGCGCTAGTCGGTGTTCTCCTTGTATTCCTTTCTGGTGTAAGTCGACTGATGAGTCTCCGTCGGCACACCCATCACCGGCGCCGGCGTTACCGTCGTCGTCTCGCTGTGGTAGCTGCTGGTGCTCTCCTGGGTCGCGTTGTCACCAGCGTCAGCACTGCGTGAATTGCTCTTTTCCTCTGTCGTGGTGACGCTGGTTGGAGGTGTGACTACCGTGACGGGCGCAGGTTGCACCACGACAGTTCGCGGCGGTTCGGGCACATAGGTGGTAGTGGTTTTGGTCTCCTTAACCTGCTCCGTCGACGAGCCGCATCCGATTACCGACATGACAATGAGGCTTAGTGACGCCAAAAAGAACGATTGTATTTTTTGCTTCATAGGTCTGGGACCTCCTTGAGTGAAAAGTCGCGAGCTACGCCGACTTCTCGACCTCTCGAACAAAGGGCAGCAAAACCTGAGCCAACCGAGCGCCCTCGGCTAGTCGACCTCGACCGTCCATCCGACTTCGTTGTTGACCAGCTGCACGTCCGCGATACTATCCGCAACGAATACCGCCTCCTCGACCTGCTCCCAGGAGTCCGGCGATCCCGACATGGTGATCACGCCGTGGTCGGTATGAACCTTGATCACGCTGCGGACATTCGGCGGACGGATTGTTGACTGAGTTTCCGCCGAGTTCCAGATTCGCGCGCCGCGTCTATAGCTGGCGACCTCGGTCGCTGCCTCGGAGTCACGCGCGGAGGCGCGATTCAGCCAGACCAACGAGCCGGCGGCAACGATGCCCGCGATGAGCGGGGCGGACAGTATCGACAAGTATTTTCGATTCATCTTCTCAGCTCCTTTGCGCTCTCATCGGGAGTAACAGTCGAGCGCTGCGAACACGCAGGCCCGGCGGCCGATGCGTCATCGAATGGCTTTGAGTCTGGCGGGCGATCGCAGGCGCCTCATCTATAGAGTGCACCTGCGATCGCGCACCAAAGAGTGACCGGCCAGGGCCGTGAACCGCGCCCCGACCGGACTGAATGCGCTAGTCGGGGTATACGTTGGACGATTCCATCGTCGCCCTCTCGACGCCAGGCGCCAACGGCAGGTAGTTTCCGGGATTCGCCTCGAAGTCTGCGCGCCAGTCGGGATGCTCATTCATGAACTGCGCGAGCTCCGGATGCTCCCCGAGAAATTTCTGGTTGTTGACGAGGCTCGGCTTCCTGCTGAGGCGCTGCGCGATGTCGCGATGCTCACCGGCGAATCGATCGAATGCGCGGTACTGGTCGATGTTCAGGTCGGCGGTGGTCGCGCCTTCGAACACGATGTCCGTGTTGCCGTTGTGTATCACTCGGGGTGCGGGTGCGGCCTCCTGGGCCAGCGCCGGCACGCTGAGCGCGGTCGCCATCAGGACAAACGCGAACAATCCTACAATGGCTTTCATATTGAACCTCCATGCCGCATCGGCGGCACTGCAAGCTATAAGGCAAGTCTCGTACCGGCGCGCGCGTCCGCAATTTCCGTGGAGTCTGGGTCGAATGTTGGCTGAAATCCGTTCCGAATACCGAATCGGGGAGCAGGAATTACACGCTTCCCGACATTCGCGGTTCTTTCGCTGAGAAATCGAAATTGGGATTCGGATCAGGGCACGCGGTCGATTTGCTCGTCAAAGTCGAGATCGCGCGTGATGAGAAATATATTCGCGCCGCTGCTCGGGCCGGCGAGCTCGGCAGCGAACTCGAGGCCGGTATCCTCGAAGATCGTCGCGTCACAAATTACGTGATCGAAGCGCCGCCCCGATTCGAGCAAGCGCAGTGCCTCGTCCGGCGAACCCGCGACCGTTACGTTGCAGCCGCAACGCTCGAGGCGATCGGTGATCGACTTACGATTGTCGTCGGCGCTCACGACCAACACTCGTGCGGCGGCATTCAGCGACCTGGTGCGCGCCGATCTTCGCAGCAAATTGGTGCTTGCATCGCCCACGACAGCTGATTCCGGCAGTTCGATCGGGCGCAGTGCAAACGTCGCCACTTCGATCGCGCGCGCGTAGTCCTGCAGTTGTCGCACCTGGATCGCGGCGTGCTCGACCAGGTTGCTGAGCCGCGTGACGCTCGCGTCGTTGCGCGGGCCGTCCTGCTGCCAGCGGAGCAGCGCCAGCCGCAGCGAGACGGCGTTGAGGATGTCGTTGATTTCTCTTGCGGCCGCGGACGCGGCTTGAACCATCGGATGAGTCCGGTACTGGCGCACCAGTTCCGCGCGCATCGAGGCGACGGCGCGCGCCGCCTCGTCGGGCGACATCGAAGTCGCGGTTTTTTTTTCAGGTGGTGACATCGCCCGAGCGAGGCGCGCGTTGGTCCCGATCGCGATCGGTCCGCGGGTCTCTACCTACTGGACCGAGCTTTGCAGGCTCGCCACGGCGAGCTGGTTGTTGACGCTCTTCACGCCGCTGGTCTGTTGCGCGAGTTCCTGCGCACGCTGTGCGACGGCAATCGTCGGCACCGCGCCGCTCAGAGTGACCACCCCGGCGACGGTTTCGACGTGAATCTTTGCCTCACCGATCGAAGAGTCCTTGTGCAGCGCGCGCTTGACCTTGGCGGTAACCGTCGTGTCTTTCATCGCGGTCTTCGTACCGGTGTACGCGTCCTTCACGGCCGTGGCGGCGCTGGTGCCGGCCTGTTCGACGGCTTCACCCGCCTGATGCATCGACTGGCTGGCCGGTTTGGCTTCTTCCGGCATGACCTCAGGCGCGGTGGCGGACGCTCCCGCCTGCATCGGCTGGCTGGCCGGCTTGGCGGCGTCCTCGGCGAACGCGGGTGCGGACGCGACGAGCGCCAGCGCCATCGCCGGTACGGTTAACGCAATCGCAATTTTGCTCTTCATACGACCTCCTGGGTCGCCGACGTCACTTGCGCGTCGGCTCCGATGGCGTCTGTTGGCGAACCAACGCCACCCTCTGCATTTAGCAAGTCAGGGGCCAGAGAGATTCGCTGCGAAACTTGAACGGATAGTTCTCCGCATCGACCAGTAATTTCTTCATGATTCCGAATAATGCGCGGCTTGCGTCCGATCTGTCGATTTTGGACCCGGTCGTTCGTCTATGGATTGAGCAGATCGACGGCGAGGGTTTTCCGATGCGCAGCCGCAGGGATCATATGGGCACAAGCTTCGAGGTCTGGGCCGGCCAATGGACCTGGTTCTGGTGTCTGCTGAACACCCATCGCAACGGCGGCGCGATCGGGGCCGCGGCCACCGAAGCGGAAGCCGTACACGAGGCCTGCCACGCAATCGAAGAGATTTCCGCGACGCGCATCGCGAGTGCAGCGTCGTCGTGCGCGCTCGTTCACGCAGATTGCGGTTGACGCTCGGACGCGCGCTAGCGATGCGCCGGCGCCGATTCGGACTGTCGCGGCAGCGGCGCCAGCAGGTCGGTCGCCTTCTTTGCGAGGCTGGCCGCAGCCGCGTAGTCATGTTCCGCCATGGTCTTTTCCGCACTGCGAATAAGTCTTGCCGCGAGCTTGAAGCGGCCGGCTTCGCTGGCGCTCAGGCTCGGTTGATCGATCTGCTTGGCGGTCGCTTTAACTGTGCGAATCATGCGCTCGGCCTTGGCTTGAATCGACTCGTTGACGGGCGCGACGGTCGCGGTCGGCGTCGCGCGCGGTGTCAGGGCTGAGTCGTTGCCCGTCGCGCTGGCCGCCGGCGAGCCGGGTGTGCCGGAGGATTCCGGGCGCTCGCCCAGGGTGATTGTTTCGGACGCGTTGGCGGACGGAGAACCAGCCGGAATCGCGTTCGTGCTGGCGCCGCCCGGCTCGACCGCAGAGATCTGATAGTTTCCGCCAGCTGCTTCCGAGTCCTCCAACTGCGGCACGCCTGGCTTCGTACTCGCCGCGGCCGCCGACGGGCCCGTCCTTTGCGTCGCGGCGGAAGACTGACCCGACGCGCGCGCGCGCTTTTTTTGAACCGAAGTCGGCGGCGCGGTACCTTCCAGTGCGGCCGCGTGAGTTTCGGGCGCCGGAGTTGCCTCAGGCGCCGGAGTGGCGCGCGCCCACGGATTTAGCCGATCTGTCCAATTCGAATTTGCGCCAGCGCAACCAAGAAGCGACAGCGGCGCGATCCACAACGCCCCGACGACAAGGCTCCGCATCAGCCATGAGCGGCTTCTAACCCGGGCTTGCGGCGGGAGGCGGCGCCGGCGCATCAGCTGCGATGGGAAGGGCTATGGTGCAAACGGTTCCTCGTCCGGGCTCTGATTTGAATTCGATTTTGCCGCGATTCAGTTCGATCGCCCGCATCGCAAAGGGCAGCCCGAGGCCGCTGCCGCCGGGCTTGGTCGTATAGTACAGATCGAAAATCCGCTCGAGCTTCTCCTTTGGAATGCCGACCCCGTCGTCGGCGATTTCAACTTCGACGCTGGCGCCGTTGGGTTTGCTCGCAAGCGTCAACGTGCCGCCCTGCGGCATCGCCTGCACGGCGTTGGTTATCACGTTTGCCAGCGCTTCGGAAATCATCGCACGGTCGGCCCGCACCGGCGTGAGGTCGGGCGCCAGGTGAGATTGAATTGAGATGCGGTCATCCTTGATGCGCGCGCCGAGCTCCGTAAGCAACTCGTTCACGTTAAAATCCGCGAGCTTCAAATCGGCGGGCCGCATGAAGCGCAGGATCGCTTCGATCGCGGAATCGAGCCGGTCGACGTCCTGGCGCAATTTATCGACGTGCCGATCGACGCCCTCGCCGCGCGATTCGCGCAGCAACTCAAGCCGCAGGTTCATCCCGTGCAACGGACTGCGCAGCTGATGCGCCATGCCCGAGATGAGCGTTCCGAGTCGCGCGAGCTGGGTTGAGGAATCCAGCGCGGTCTCGAGTTCGATCACCGGTTCCAGGTCGCGCAGCACGATCAGCAATCCCGCCGGCTTGCGCTCCTGGCCCATCCGGAAAAACGAGACCAGGAAGGTGCCGCCCGACGGCAATTCGACCGGGACGTCGTGCGCCTCGGTGCCGGTCTCAAGCGTGGTTTGCACCAGCGGCAGCAGCGGATGCTCGCGGCCGAGAATCGAAGCGAGCGGGGCGCCCTCGATGGCGCTCGCGTCGGGCGCCAGTTTGTCGCGCGCCGCCTTGTTGGCGAACAGCACGACGCCCTGCGCGTCGAGCAGAGTGACGGCGTCCTGGATGGAACGGACGACGTCGAACAGGTGCGTCTTGCCCGAGTCCAGGCGGGCGCGATCGCTTCTGACTTGTCGGGATAGCTCGTTGAACTTTTCGGCGAGGGTGCTCAGCTCATCCTGGCCCGCCACCTGGACTTCCGCCGGACTGCCGCCCGCGGCTAGTTGTTCCAGTCCCTGGCTCAGCTCTGCAAGTTGCCGCAGGATTCGATTGGCGACGAGCGAGATCGCCAGCCACGCGACCGCGGTGACCAATGCTGCGGTCATCAACATGACCAGCAACAGGTGGCGCGCGCGATCGCCGATCAGCGCCGTCGTCACTCCCACCGAAATCACCGCGACCGGCTTGTTGTCGATGCTCACCTCGCGCCGCGCAGCGTAAACGTCGGCCGTCAGGAGGCGCGGGATCGACGCGAACAGCCACCATCGCGAGGTCAGCGCTTCAAGTTCCGACACCGGCGGCATCGCCGGCTCCGGCTTCCCCTCTGCCTCGCCGTGCGCCGACACGATCACGGTGCCGTCGGGCGCGAGGATCGCGGCCGACACGACGGCCGGCCCGAACGCCTGCGTCGAATCGAGCAGCTTGGCCAGCGAGTCGCTCTTCTTCAGCACGTCGTTGACGCCGCCCTTGCCCTGCACCAGCGCCAGGCGCATCCCTTCGAAGATCTGCTCGACCATCAGGTCGGCCGAGTGCGACAGGTCTTCGATCATCATGCTGACGATGTAGTCGAGCGCGATCAGGCTCATCGAAAGAATCGGGACGAGCAGCAGAACCAGGAACAGGGCCGCAAGTCTTGTTCTTAGCCGCATGAGGATCCGGGCGATGGCCGCCGGGTGAAATTTTGGTTACGTGAAGATTGGTGAAGCGGCCTGCGACCGCAGCCGCGTCAACGATCGCGGCCGAATCGATCAAGCTTGTTGTACAAGGTTTTGGCGCTGACGCCAAGAATCTCGGCGGCGCGAGTTTTGTTGCCGCCGGTGAATTCGATAGTGCGGGTAATCAGTTCTTTTTCGACCTCTTCCAGCGACGTACCCAGCCTGACGCTGATGCTTGCGGCGTCGCCCGATTGGGTCGCCCTGAATTCCTCAGGCAGGTCGCGTTTGCGAATAGTTCGCCCCTCGGCCACGATCACCGCACGCTCGATCACGTTGCGCAGCTGACGCACGTTGCCGGGCCACGGATGCGCCTTCAAGGCGCTCAGGCACTCCTCGTCCAGACCCGCGACCTCGCGATGATTCAGCGCCGCGTAGTGCTGGACGAACATCTGCGCCAGCGCCGGCAGGTCCTCGACCCGATCGCGCAGCGGCGGCAACTCAATCGTGAATACCTTCAGTCGGTAGTAAAGGTCGGCCCGCAGCGTGCCGTCGCGCACCGCCTGGTCCACGTCGCGGTTGGAGGCCGCAAGGACTCGCACGTCAATTGGAATCTCGCTGGTGCCACCGACCCGCCGCACCTTCTGCTCCTCGATCACGCGGAGCAGTTTCGCCTGCAGTTCGATCTTCATGTCGGTCAGCTCGTCGAGCAGCAGCGTGCCGTTGTTGGCGACCTCGAAGCATCCCTCCTTGCGCCGATCCGCGCCGGTGAAGGAGCCGCGTTCGTGCCCGAACAGCTCGCTTTCCATCAGGGTGTCCGGGATTGCGGCGCAATTCACCGGCACGTAGGGCGCGGCGCGGCGCGGCGAGAGCTCGTGGATCGTGCGGGCGACCAGCTCCTTGCCGGTGCCGCTCTCGCCGGTGATCACCACCGACGCCGACGACGAGGCAAGGCGCTCGATCGAGGCGATCACGCGGCGCATCGCGAGCGAACTGCCCAGCAGCCCGCCCAGCTCGCCGACCTGCGCGAGCCGGCGGCGCAGAGCGAGATTCTCCTCGCGCATCGAAATGTTCTCGGCCAGGTTGTTCAGCACGCGGCGCAGATGAGGCGGGTCGACGGGCTTGCGCAGGTAGTCCAGTGCGCCAAGCTTGAGCGCCTCGACCGCGTCCGGAATATCGCCCTGCCCGGAAATCATTATGGTCGGCAGGTTGATGCCCAGTTCCTGGATATCGCGCAGGAGCTGGAGTCCGTCCTTGCGCGGCATCCGGAGATCCGCCACCAGGATGTGCGGATCGAAGGTCTTGATCAGCTCGAGCGCCCGCTCGCCGTCCTCGGCCACTTCGGGCTTGAAGCCCCACGCCGCGAGCGACTCGCGCCACTCGTCGTGAGTGTCAACGTCGTCCTCTGCGAGCAGTACTCTGATTTCGCTGGCCACAACTGCTCCTGCTCATCGGCTAGAGGTTTCAATCGTGCGCTCGGACGACTCAACGTACTGCGACCGTAAACTCGCGACAATATCGCGGCCGCCCATTTTGCGCGGGTGGTCAGGGGCCCCGTCCCGGCCCGCTCGAGAATGGAAATCCCGCTCGAGTCGGGACGGGTGCCAGGCGCGCCTATTCAGTCTCGCTGCTTTCCTTCAGACGGTTGATCTCCTGGCGCTGCGAGTTTATCTCGCGCTGCTGAGCTGAGACCTGCGCCTGCGTCTGCGAATTGCGCACTTCCTGGTTCTGCAGCTCATTGCCCACCAGCAACCCGGTGCCGGCGCCAAGCGCGCCGCCGATTGCTGCGCCGGCGCCCGGCGCACCTACGGCCGAACCGACGATCGCGCCGGTGCCCGCACCGATCGCGCCGCCGGCGAGCGTGCCTTTCTCGCGGGTGCTGAGCGGCGTGCCCGAGCATCCGGTCAACGTCATCACGACCGCCCACAGCACGATCGCGATCGCGAGCGAGCCGAAGATTTGTTTGCATTCATCCCAAGTGGTTCTCATATGCATCCCTCCTCAAACGAAATTGGACCGATCCATCATTCCCGAATCGCCACGCCGCCGCCGTTGAGCGCGGCCGTGAATCACGCGCCGAACGCGTAGCCCAGCGCGATGAAGACGGCCATCGTGAGCCAAAATCCGAGGCAGAAGATCAATCTGGCCATGTCGGCGTCCTCAGCCGAATCGCTTGAGCAGGTTCCATGCCTGCCCGATTTGCTTGAGAAATATGGGCGAGGCGGTGCGGGGACGTGGAAAAAATTACGCAGTGGACGAAATTTTCACGCCCCCGTGGCTTGAAGCGATGCTTATCTTCCGCCGCTGAAATGGCTGGATATAAGATCTACTAATCCATTCGAGCACTTGTTAGGATCGTCTGGCATCGACTTGAGACTGACCGCTACAATTTTTGACGAATCTCTACCGTTGGTTTATCGATTAGTGCTGCGATGGGGGACTGATGGATCGGGAATTCGGGGGTGAGTCTTTGCGACAGTCGACTGCCGCACGGAAGGTCGAAGCCACCAATACGCTGTTGGAACTGGCGTACTGGACTGCTTTTGTTCTCTCGTTCGGATTTCTCTGCTTCGTGTGCGGGTTTGTAACCACCACGCTCGAGACGTTTCCCTACCCGATCCTGCGCAACTCGTTCATGGGTCTGCAGGCGATGCGCGAGTCGATGACGACCAAGACCATGTTCGAGAGCGATCGAGTGGTTCCGGTCACGTGGAAAGCGTCGGGAGTGACGCGCTACGATTCCAGTCACGCCTACAACGGCTACACGCTGTTCGCCACCGGCTTCGCGGAGACGGCATACCTCGTCGACATGCATGGCAGGCTCGTGCACGAATGGCATCTTCCATTCAGCAAGGTCTGGAACTCGAGCGCTTCGGTGCGAAATCCGCCTCCCGAAGCAGCAATCCATTGGCGAAACGCGTTTCTCTATCCGAATGGCGATCTGCTGGCGGTGTATATCGCGCAGGACCAGAGCCCGTGGGGTCAGGGGCTCGTCAAGATGGATCGCGACTCAAAGCCGATTTGGAGCTATCTCGAACAGATACATCACGAAGTGTCGGTCGGTCCCGACGGGCGAGTCTACGCGCTGTCGCATACGATACGCACGGGTTCGATTCCGGAACTTCCAGACATTCTTGCCCCCAGTCTCGAGGACTTCATCGTGGTGCTGTCTCCCGACGGCAAGCTGCTGAAACGGGTCTCGCTCTACGACGCGTTTGCGCGCTCACGCTTTCGCGGCGTGACGAGTATTCTGCGCAGCTCGATTCGCGGCGACACGATGCACACGAACGCGGTGTATCCGCTGCCGGAAGTGTTCCTCAAGGAATTCCCGTTTGCGACCGTCAACACGGTGCTGGTTTCATGCCGTAACCTGGATGCACTGATGATGGTGGATCTCGACTCCGAAAGAGTCACCTGGGTGATGCGCGGGCCGTGGGTGCGCCAGCACGATCCCGAGCCCCTGCCCAACGGCAACATCCTGCTGTTCGACAACGTCGGCGATCTTGCACGCGGCGGCCGTTCGCGGGTTCTGGAGTTCGAGCCAAATCCGCTCAAGATCGTGTGGGAGTTCCCGGGCGGCGCCAACGAGGATCTGTGGAGCAGTATCGGGTCGGCGGTGCAGAAGCTGCCCAACGGCAACGTATTGATCACCGAGCGCGACAACGCGCGATTGCTCGAGGTCACGCCGGACAAGAAAGTGGTGTGGGAGTATCGCAATCCTCTTCAGGAAAGCGATCCGTCGAAGCGACAGTACGTGGGCGTGATGGAGTTGGGACGTCGGTTCGCGAAGAGCGAGTTGGCGTTCGATTTCAACAAGACACCCGAGATCGAAAACTGAAATAAGGAGGGAGGAGGAGAAAACGTGTTCGAGAGGAGTTTGAACGGAGCGAAGGTGGCGCGAGCCGCCGCGCTGGCATTGATTCTGGCTTCCGTTGCCACGCCCGCACAGGCGTACGTGGGACCGGGGGCCGGCGTCAGCCTGTTCGGCGCGGCGATCGGGTTCGTGGTGGCGATTTTTTCGGCGCTGGGAGTGCTGCTGCTGTGGCCGATCCGGGCAGTGGCGAGGAAGCTTCGCCGCGTTTCCGCCACGGACACGACAGGCGCGCCTGATCCCGAAGTGCGGCAGTCCGGCAAGTTGTCCGCGTAGCGCAGGGGTCAGGAAAATGCCGACCTTTGATTTGGTCGCGCCGGTAGCGGCGCTGGACCACGCTATGCTGCACATGCTGCCGCCGTGGGCGACGCTCGTGGTTTGGGGTTGCGCGGTGGCGGGGCTGTCGACCGCGATTTACCTCAAGTTGGAGCCGCATCGGCGCATCGACGCGCTCAAGGCCGAGGCTGGGGTCGCGCGCGCGGCGATGCTCTCGTATGACGCCGACTTCGACGGATTGCTGGTGCTGGTTCGCCGCACGCTGCGACTCTCATTCACGCATCTGGCGCTCTCGGTGGGGCCCGCGGTGTGCGCGTCGCTTCCGGCGCTGCTGATATTCACATATCTCGGAAGCGCGTACGCGCATAGTCTGCCGCCGCCGGCCGCGATTGCTCATGCGCCGCGACTTTCACTCTTTGCGTGGCTGCACGGCTGGGAAATTCTGTTCTTTGCCTCGGCGACGGCTGCGTCGATTCCGTTCCGACTGTTGTTGAAGATGCGGCGCGAGCGCGCGGATGCCTGAAATAACCGCGCCCGCGATTCGACATGAATCGTTCGAGGTGCCGGGATGGATTCACGTCGCCGGTGGATTCATCAGTCGCCATCCGCGCCTGATGGTGCGGCTGGGCAACTTCGAGTCGCGATGCCTGTCCGATCGGCTGGCGGCGGTCCGCATCGATCGGCCGATCTTCATCACCGGCCTCGCGCGGTCGGGCACTACGATCCTGCTCGAGGTCGTGGCGTCCCATCGCGGCATCGCAACCCATCGCTATCGCGACTATCCGCCGATTCTCGCGCCGTACGCGTGGAACTGGTGGCTCAGTCACGTCCCGCTGAAACAGGTCGCGCCGGTCGAGCGCACCCACGCCGACGGCATCTTCGTGACGCCCGAGAGTCCCGAGGCGATGGAAGAAGTCATCTGGATGACTTTTTTCCCGGCGCTGCACGATCCGGCCCGCAGCGACGTGCTCGACGCCGGGGTGACCAATCCGGAGTTCGAGTCGTTCTATCGCGATCACATTCGCAAGATCATCCTGATGCGCGGCGCGCGCTACGCATCAAAGGAAAACTACAATCTGACGCGGATCGAGTACCTGGCCAAACTCTTTCCCGACGCCCGCTTCGTCATCCCGATTCGCCATCCGGTGGGTCACATTGCATCGCTGATCAAGCAGCACCGGATACTCGGCGCGGGACAGCGCGGCGCGCCGCGCGCGCTGACGCACTTTCAACGCGTGGGACACTTTGAGTTCGGTGAGGATCGCCGGCCGATCAACGCCGGAGACTCGCATGCAGTCGAAGAAATTCAGTCGCTGTGGCGCGCCGGCGAGGAAGTGCGGGGCTGGGCGCGCTACTGGTCGATGATCTACGGATTCGCGGGCGGGCTGCTTGATTCAAGTCCGGCGATTCGCGACGCGTCGATGGTCGTACGCTTCGAGGATCTCTGCGCGCGCCCGGAACATTCGCTTGCGCAGTTGGCAGCGCACTGCGGGCTCGACGATCCGGATTTCGTCAGCGCCCACGCCGAGCGTCTGCGTGCGCCGGATTACTACAGCGCCCGCTTCTCCGAAGGCGAGTCGGCAATCATCAGTGAGGAAACCGCGGCGGTCCGCGCGCGCTTCGGCTACGACTGAGAGCTAGTGCGGCGCGGCTGCGCCCGGAGCGGCAGCAGTAGGCGCGGCAGCAGTCGGAGCGGCCGCGGCGGTCGGCACTGATTCAATCGGCGCGGGAACGTACTCGGGCGGGAAGATCTGCCGCCGCCAGCTCAGCAGCAGCAGCGTCAGCGCGCGGGCTTCCGCAGGCTGGAAGTTATAGGTCGGCATCGACGTATGCGGCGAGACTTTGTCCGGCGTCATCAGATGCTGATAGTTCCAGTTGAACAGCGTGCGCGCTCCCGTAACGTTGCTGAAATCGAACAGCTCCGAATCCTTGTCGCCGTAGTAGGTCAGCTCGGGCGCCGTCGCACCGCCGCGTCCTTCGACCGTGTGACACACGACGCATTTCCTGGCCTTGTACAGCTTCTTGCCGAGGTTGATCTGCTCCATGCCCGGGGTCGCGACGTCGTGGCGATGACAGAAGTTGCATCGCAGCTGCATCAGGTCGCCGCGCGTCAGCCCGCATCGATCGGCGAGCTTGGCCGAGAGCATTGGATCGTCCCAGTCCTTGTCACCGTGCGCGGCATCCGCCGTCGTCGCCCAGCCCTGGCCGCCGTGACAGGTGGTGCATCCGTATTGCTGAAATGGATGCTTGTCCATGTAAGGAAGGTTGGGATGCGGCGCGAGCGGCTCGCCCAGCGTCGCGGGCAGTAGTGTTCCCCAATCGTAACCGAGGTGGCACGTGGTGCATCGATCGACCAGCTGGATTTTCGGAATCCAGATTTGCTTGATGCCCGAGTGAAAAGCGTTTGCTTTCTCGACACCGGCGTACTTCTGGAGAGTGGTCTGAAATTTCGCTTGAATCGGGCGCCACTTTGGCCGCGCCTCCCGCCACAGCGCGAACGCGACCAGCGCGAGGAACACGAATGACATTGCAACCAGCCATCCGAAGTCGGCCGCCTCGTAGGATTTTTCCGGGTTCGCCATCTTTCGACTAGAACACTCGTGGCGTCTGCGGACGCGGCGTGCCCGGCCAGTAAATTTTCCAGTACGGCCCCCGCAGATAGACGCCGACGAAGATCAGTATGAGGATCGCCACGATCGCCGCACCGAACACGCGGTTCTGATTGCGGCGACTCTTCGGAAACCACAGACCTTCGGCGCTGCGCGGCGATCGATCCAGCCACGGCCATATCGCGAGCACGCCGAGCAGGAAGCCCGGAAGCAGGATTCCGCCCAAAAAGCCGCCGCTGACGATCAATGGCCCGACGTGGACGGTCGTCGATGCGACCAGCTCCTGGAGCCAGACGAAATACCATGGCGCCTTGGCGGGATTCGGCGTCACCGCGGCGTTGGCGGCGCCTTCGAGCGGCGCGTTGAACATGATCGCCGCGAGCAGCGTGACATTCAGCACGGCGAGAAACACCAGCATGATTCGTCGCGTGAGGTTCGGCGACGAGGTGACCAGGTCGGCCTCCTCCAACTCGGTGGAACTCATCACCTGCACCGAGGTGCCGGGCGTAAGTCCGAACAGCGAGTAACTCTTCGACGCCGGCATCTGCTTGGGGCGCATCGTGCGCTCGGAACGAATCGCCTCGACGGCGGCGAGACCGCCGTCCTTGCGCACGCGCCACATGTGGTACGCGAAGAGAACCGCCAGCAGTGCGGGCAGAAAGAAAACGTGCAGGACGTAAAATCTGAGCAGCGTCTGCTGATCGATCTGATTGCCGCCGAGCAGCAGGAAGCTGATCGTGCCGCCGATGAACGGCGCTTCGCGCGCGATGTTGGTACCGACGGTCACCGCCCAGAACGCCAGCTGATCCCAGGGCAGCAGGTAACCGGTGAATGAAAGCAGCAGCGTCGTGAGAAACAACACGACGCCGGCCAGCCAGTTGGCCGCGCGCGACCCGCGATACGAGCCGGTGAAGAACACTCGCGCCATGTGCAGGAAAACGACCGCGACCATTCCCTCCGCGGCCCATCGATGCTGGTTGCGAAGGATGCGCCCGAAGCTCACGGCGAATTCGAGATCCTTGATGCTGCCGTAGGCGCGCTCGGTGGACGGCACATAGAAGAACATCAGCATCACGCCGGTGATGGTCAGGATAAGGAACAGCGACGCCGACACGGTGCCGAGCCACATCGAGTAGTTCCAGCTCATGGCGGCGCGCGTGATTTTGGCGGGAAACCAATGCAGCCACAGGTTGCGGACGATCGCTTCGGATGATTCGCGTTCGCTTTCGGGCGACCAGGTCCAGGCGATCGCCCGCCACAGCTTCGCCGCGCGGGAACTCATCTCAGGCTTTGCCCTTTGCCGAGAAGCGGAAGCCGGGCTTGACGTCGATCGCGCTGTCCACTTCCAGAAAGCCGTCGGGTGAGAGTTCGGTGTCGAACCATTTGAGCGGACGCGGCGCCGGGCCGCTGATCACACTTCCGTCGGCGGCGAAGCGGCTGCCATGACACGGGCAATCGAACTCGGAGCCCCGCCACTGCACGGTGCATCCCAGATGAGTGCAGACGGCGGAGATGACGTGGAAGTCCTCCGCCTCGCGGACGACGAACAGCCGATGCGCGGCATCGAAGGTGAATCCCGGCGGATATTCCTCGGGGCGCTTGACCTTGAAACGCGTCGGCGGCTCGTAAAGCACGTTGGGATAGAACGCGCGACCTGCCGCGCCAAGCTGCGCGATAAACGCGGCCGCGACACTGCCCTTGCCCAGCAGGCGGATCACGCGCCGCCGTTCGGGATCGGCGACCGCGGGTTTCTTCAGATGCTCCGGATCGCTCACGTCGCCTCAGTCTCCTCGAATTGAAATCGTTCCATCGTGATTGCCGACGTGGGGCATCGAATCGCGCACAGCCCGCAGCGGATGCACTTGGCCTCATCGTAGAGGTACACGCTGGCGGCGGCCTGGGCGCCGACGACCGGCTCGATTCGCGCCTGGTCCGCAATTTCCTGCGATGGCACGAAATGCAGACAGTGTTCGGGACAGATGTCGACGCATCGATTGCACAGGATGCACTTGGCGCCGTCGTAGATCGGATGCACGTGGCAGTAGAGGCAGCGACTCGCCTGCTCCTTCGCCTCGTCGGCCGATAGCGCGGGCTCGACTTCGGTGATTCCGCTGCGACGCTCGAGCGGCACGATCGGGATGAATCGATCGAGCTGCTCGTAGCGCGGCGTCATCTTGTAGCTGTCGGTCGGAAGCTCCTCGACGGTGACGTGCATCTCACGCGGCCTGATCGTCTCGCCGTGCAGGTACGCGTCGATCGATCGCGCCGCGAGCTTGCCGTGCTGCGCGACGGTGATCAGCAGGGAAGGCGGAAACGCCGCATCGCCGCCGCCGAACACGCCGGGCACGTTGGTGGCGAGCGTGACCGGGTCGATCTTGAGCGAGCCCGCGGGCGAGGTCTCGACGCCGTCGCCGGGTTTGAGAAATGAAAGATCAGGCGCCTGTCCAATCGCCAAAATGACCGTGTCCGCATCGAGCGTACGGCGCTGCGTTTCGTCGAACTCGGGGCGGAATCGTCCGGCGTCGTCGAACACGCGGGTGCATCGCACCAGCTCGATTCCGACCGCCTTGCCGTCGCGCACGATGATGCGTTTCGGGCCCCACGAATTCAGGAAGCTGACGCTCTCTTCCTTTGCGACTTCAAGTTCCTCGCGGCCCTGCTCCGACTTCATCGCTGGCATCTCGCGATCCGATTCGAGGCTCACGACGTCAACTTTCAGCGCACCGTGCCGCGCCGCCTCGCGCGCGACGTCTAGTGCGACGCGCATCGTGCCGGCCTGCACCGACTGCTCGTCGGCGGGCGAGATCGACAACCCCGGCACCATCGCGCGGACCGCGGTGCGTGCCGCGTCGATCGCGACCAGGCCGCCGCCCACGACGACAACTTTGTTGCCGAGCGGCACCCGGTAGCCGCGGTTGATGTTGAGCAGGTAGTCGATTGCCTTGACGACGCCGTCGGCGTCGGCGTTTTCGATCGGAACGTCGCGGCCGCGCGACGCGCCAACGGCGATAAACACGGCGCCGAAGCCGCCGGCCATGAGTTCGCGCACGCCGAACTCGGCGGTAAGCGGCGTCGAGTAACGAAACTCGACGCCCATCGCTTCGATTTCCGACGCCTGCCGATCGATCACTTCGCGGGCGAGCCGGTAGGCCGGGATTCCGTAGCGCATCATGCCGCCCGCCCGCGGCATCGCTTCGAAAACCGTCACCCGATAGCCCATCAGGGCGAGGTCGTGCGCGCAGGCGAGTCCCGCCGGCCCGGCGCCGACGACGGCCACGCGCGGTGCGCCCGCGCTGCGGTCTTTGCGCCGCATGATCTGATCGGCATGGAGCGGGGTTACGCTGCCGCCGCCCATCGAGCCGGCCAGCACCTGCTCAAGCGTCGAGGAGGAAAGCGACTCGGGCCCGAACTGGTCGGTGAGAAAACGCTTGAGCGATCGGATCGTGACCGGCGCGTCGATCTTGCCGCGGCGGCACGCGTCTTCGCACGGCGCTCCGCACGCGCGACCGCAGATCGAGGCGATCGGATTCGGATCGCGCGCAACGCGGTAGGCCTCGGCGAAACGACCCTCCGCGATCAACTGCACGTAGCGGCCGGCGTCGGTCTTGACCGGGCACGCGTCGAGGCAGGGAACGTTCTTGCGGAACCACCACAGGTCGCGCACCAGCGCATCGAACTTCCCCGCCATCTGGATTCCTTCGCCCGCCCGCCGCTGCGCTTACTTTTTGCAGAAGGTGCGGATGTAAGCGACGAGATCCTTGATTTCAGGGTCTTCGAACGCGTTGCTCCACGGCGCCATATCGCCGCTGAAGCCGTTGGCCTTGCCGCCGTCCTTGATCACCTTGAACAGCGTGTCGTCGGATTCTTTTGCCATCCGCGCGCAGTCGGTGAAATCGCGCGGCTTGGTGGCCAGCGTTGCGGCGCCGCTGCCGGTGCCTTTGCCGTCGGCGCCGTGGCACTTCGCGCAAAATGTATCGAAATTGGTCTTCGCTGCTGCCATGTCGGCGCGCGCGCTGGAAGCGCTCGCGACGAGGGCCACGGAGATCATCGAAACGGCCAGAAGCGACTTCAGATACTGCATCAATAGGTTCCTCTTCATACTTTTTTCGCCACGCCCTAGTCGCGGCCGGCTTTGAGGTATTCGAGTATAGCGCGTGCGTCCTGCGCCGGCATATTCGGCAGCCCGCGCATGTGCATCATTATGGCGTCCCACTGATACGGAGCGAACTCGGAGCCGGGGCGCGCGTTGTGGCATTGCGCACAATAAATTGGCCATAACTCCGCGCCCTCGCGCATCAGCTGCCGCTTCTGGGCCTTGGTCGGGGCCTCCTCGGCTCCGGCCTGGGGACCAGCGATGAAACCAGTTACGACCGCAATCAGGATTAATGCGAATGATATTTTCTTCATTGGCATCACCCCGCTTAGAATCCGACCGTGAACCGGCTGAGGAACGCATGATCGTTTGGAATTGAGCCCGCTGGCGTCGCTACTCCCATTCCGTCGACGAAGTATCCGCCCGCCCGCGGCACTTCAATATCAAACTCGTTCTCCCACACAATCGCCGGCTCGAACCAGTAGTCGAGGCCGAGCGCCACCTCCCGCGAATGCGGCGCCCACAATGCCGGCGAGCCGCTGATACCGAAGTCCGGAATCAGACCGGTCTGCAGGCCGCCCACGCCGATCCCGGTCGCGGCGGTGATGTCATCGCTCGCGACGAAGCGCTGGTTAACCCCCGAATAACGCACCAGCGGCTCCAGGCGATGGAGGTAGTCGTTGAGCTTGTCGGGAACACCGGGAAGGTTCAACTTGTTGAGGAAGTAGCCGAACTGAAGATACCAACCTTGACGATTGTCCTGCGCGAACGGCGCCGGCATCTGCCGATACGATTGCACCCACTCGCCACGCGCCTGCAGACTTCCGAACAGATACGCGAAATCCACGCCCCACGACGTCAGCCACTTTCCGCCGCTCCATTTGCCGTCGTAGCTCGAGGCCCCGATCTCAAGCCGGCCCAGGTTACAGTCAACCGGGAGCGGGTACACCCGTATCCGCCCGCCGAATGCCTTGCCGTTGGTCTGTTTGAAAGCGACCGCGGTCGGCGAGCCCATCACCGCACCGGGGACCGGCTCGCTGAAATTCGGGCCGTTTCCAACCCATAGGGTGAAATCGAAATCCTGGCCAAGCTTGCCCCACTGGTATCCGTTGCGAAGCTGCAGACCAATCTCGCCGGGCGGCACCACCGGCTCGACGCCGAAGGGCAGCGGCGCGGTGACGAAACGGTTGACCCACATCGGGCTCTGGTCTTCGTACCAATCGCCAAACGGTTGATCGAACAGACCGCCGACGATGGTCAGGTAGTCGTTGGGGAACAGGAAGAATCTCGCGCTGGAGAGGGCGGTGCCGGTTCCCGCATTGCCGAAACCTGCGCTCAGAACGGCTTCGAACAGAAGCCAGTTGGCCGGCTTATAGAGGATCATCGGCTCCATGTCGACGAAGAACGAGTTTTGCGATTGATGACGCATTCCGTCGAGCGCGCCGCTTTGCTGATCGAAGATGAAATCAAAGCCGGCGGCGCCGGTGACCGTGAAGGTATGCGATCCCAGGTAGCCCTGGACCGCC
>DASQHV010000184.1:0-3010 GCA_035631915.1 Candidatus Acidiferrales bacterium
GGCCGATGCGCACGGCCGCGCCGACGGCATCGATCTCATTGTGCCGGACTGGTTCTACCGCGCCGTCCTCGACGACGCGCTCGTGCTCACCATCGACCGCGAATATTTCAAGCTGACCGGCGGCCTCGAGCGCTGGCTTTATCGCATCGTACGCAAGCACGCGGGCAGACAGCGCGCCGGTTGGCGGTTCGACTTCCGTCACCTCCACGGCAAGTCGGCGAGCCTTTCGCAGTTCAAACGCTTCGCGTTCGAGCTGCGTGATCTCGCGCGCCGGCAACCGCTGCCCGGCTACCGTCTCGGCGTCGAACGCGACCGCAAAGGCCGCGAGCTGCTCGTCTTCGCCCGCAGCCATTTATCCACAGCGGGCTGTGGACAAGTTGTTGACCCAGTCGTGCCTTCAGGAACCTCGGAGCGCGTGCCTTCGGGAACCGAAGCCGCGTGCCATCAGGAACCCGCATCGACATTTTCGGCTGACAATTCCGTCGCTTGCGAGCCGCCTAACTTAGACTCTAACCAAGAAGAATCTAACGAGTCTGTTGTTGGCGGCGGCGCGACCCAGTGCAAAGCCGGGAGCGGCGCTCGATGATCGTCGCGCTCCTCAATCAGAAAGGCGGCGTCGGCAAGACAACGCTCGCTCTGCATCTCGCCGGCCAATGGGCCCGGCAAGGAAAGCGGATCACGCTGATCGACGCCGACCCGCAAGGCTCGGCGCTCGACTGGTCCGAGCAGCGCGCACGCCGGCGCCATGACCGCCTGTTCGGCGTCATCGGCCTCGCGCGCGACACGCTGCATCGCGAAGCCCCCGAGCTCGGCCGTCATGCCGACCACGTCATCATCGACGGGCCGCCGCGCGTCGCCGCCTTGCTGCGCTCGGCGCTGCTCGCTGCTGACCTCGCGCTGATCCCCGTGCAACCGTCACCCTTCGACGGCTGGGCGTCGGCGGAAATGCTCGCGCTGATCGCCGAAGCGCGCGTCTTTCGCCCCGCACTCGTAGCCCGCTTCGTTCTCAACCGCTGTCCTGCGCGCACCGTCATCGCCCGCGACACCGCGCATAGCCTCGCCGAACACGATCCGCCGGCGCTCGCAGCGCGGATCGGCCAGCGCGTCATCTTTGCCGACGCGGCCCGCGCCGGCCAGCTCGTTTTCGAGCACGATGATTGCAGCTCAGCCGCGCGCGAGATCGCGGCGCTGGCGGCCGAAGTCGAAAGGCTCGCGCCATGACCGCGCGCGCCCCCAACAGCGGTTTCGCCACGCGTCCTCGCAACGCGGAGAGCTGGATCAAATCGCCCGATCCCGCCGCGTCCGGCTCGGCGGCCGCGGACCTCTACACGGCCCGGCTCACCGTCGACATCACGCGCGGCTTGCGCGGCCGGATCAAGATCGCCGCCTTCCAGCGCGGCGTCACGGTCGCCGACATGCTGCGCGATCTGTTGGCCCGCGAATTTCCCGACGCCGATGGAGAGCGCTCATGACAGCCGATTCCAACGCCGGTCGCGCGCCGCAGCCCGACGCCGGGCCGTTGCTGACGCACGTCGAGCTGACCTGGCTCGAAGGACGCATCGAGCACTGGATCCGCTTCGGCCGCGACGCTGGCGAGACGATCCTCGATCGTCGGCGCCGCGTGCTCAGCTTTGCACCAGGCAGCATCTTCGCGTTCGTGCGCTGGGCTTCCAACGATTTCGGCACGATCATCTCGCGCATCGATATCGTGCGCGCGATCGACCGCCGCGAGTCCTATCAGACGCTGCCTTTCGTCCGTCCAGGCGGCGAGATTCTGCTGCGGATCAGCGGCTGGCCGAAAGTCCAGCGTGTCCTCCAGGCAATCGACGCGGTCGAGGCGCTCGGCATCGATCCAGCGGACGCCGCGCCCGATCACTGGCGCCATCTCCACAACCGCCTCATCGTCGGCCTGCCGTCGCGCCCCTACAGCCGCGAGCAGCATCGCGCCTGGCTGCTGCGCCGGAGGCTGGCGCCATGACGCGCTTTGGCTTCGTCATGACGACCTACGCCGCGACTCTCTTCGTCGCGCTGACGAGCGTCTTCCATCCCGCACCGAAGCTGCTCTGGAACGCCAGCGCGAGCGTGCCGATCGGGCTCTACGCGGTGCGGACCGCCCTTCCGCTTTACGTCGGCGAACTCGTCGTGGTCATGCCACCCAGGCCGCTCGCGCAGTTCTTCGCGGCGCGTCGTTACCTACCGCTCGGCGTGCCGCTGGTGAAGCACGTCCTTGCGCTTCCCGGCCAAACCGTCTGCCGCACCGGACGCGCCATCACCGTCGACGGCAGCACCGTTGGCGAGGCGCTCGCACATGACCGCTTCGGGCGTGCTCTGCCGAACTGGCAGGGCTGCCGCTCGCTCGTGTCTGGCGAAGTCTTTCTCATGAACACCGTCCCGCCGGATTCCCTCGACGGCCGGTATTTCGGACCACTGCCACTCACCACCATCGTCGGCCGGGCCGATCCGATCTGGACGCGCGAGGAGAACTGACCATGCCCCGACCGTCCTCACAATCAGTGGCCAATCAGTCCTCCGGGGCTTGCGTCCCTTCCTTCTTCCCGGCCATCGCTGCGCATTCCGCTCGCCGTTCCGGCTCACATCACGCACGCCGCTTTCGCCACCATCTGCATGTCGTGGTCGTGGTGGTGCTGTTCGCCGCGTGCGGCATCGCCAACGCGCAGCCTGTCGCCGCCGCGCAATCAACCGTGACGTCGAAGAGTGATCGGATCGAGCGTTTCGTCGCGGAAGCCGCACTCCGCTTCGGTATTCCGACATCCTGGATCACGGCTGTCATGCAGGCGGAAAGTCGCGGCGTCGTGCGCGCCGTCTCACCGAAAGGTGCGATGGGCCTGATGCAGATCATGCCCGACACCTGGTCCGGCTTGCGGTCGCGCTACGGCCTTGGCCCCAATCCCTTTGATCCGCACGACAACATTGTCGCGGGCGCAGCGTATCTTCGCGAGCTGCACGATCGCTACGGCACGGCCGGCTTCCTCGCGGCCTACAATGCCGG
>DASQHV010000185.1:0-4254 GCA_035631915.1 Candidatus Acidiferrales bacterium
TACAACAGCAAGGCCGTTATCACCGGCGACGTGACGCAGATCGATCTGCCCAGCGGCAAACTGTCGGGCCTGAAGGAAGCGAGCATCGTGCTGGGCAACACGCCGGGAATTTCGTTCGTGCGCTTCAACGATCGCGACGTCGTGCGCCATCGCCTGGTGCAATCAATCATCAAGGCATACGAATCGTTCATCGACGGCCCGCCGCCAACGCCGGATACCGACGGCAACCATCAGGATTGAACCGCGTGGCGGTCGAGTTCCGATGCGCAACGGCGCGCGGACGCGGTCATGCCCGAAGACTGCTCGACGACGCGCAGCGGTTGCTCCGTGCGACGGGCCTGACGGACTGCGAACTGTCTCTAACACTGACGTCCGATCGGGCAATCCGCGCGCTCAATCGCGATTGGCGCGGCGTCGACGCGGCAACCGACGTGCTGTCGTTCTCGCAACTCGAGGACTCCGGCGCGACGCCGTCGGCGCGGCGCAGTCCCGCGGGAACGCTACTTGGTGATGTGGTGATTTCGATCGACACTGCACTCGCGCAAGCGCGCGAAGCAGGAGTCGCGCCGGCGTCGCGATTGCGGCGTCTGCTGATTCACGGATTTCTGCATCTGCTCGGCTACGATCACGAACGCTCACCGGCTGACGCGCGCCGCATGTTCGCGCGCGAGCGCGCGCTGACGGCCAGAATCGAAAAATCATCGAGCGTCAAGTCGCAGCGGAAGTCCTTACGATGAATCGCCGACGCGCCAGCCTGCCCGCAGCCGCGATGCTGACGCATTTCACGCGCGCGTCGAAAACCGCGTCGGCACTCGACAACCTGGTCGCGATTCTCAAGGACGGCATCATTCACGGCGCCACGCGGATGGTCCGCGGTCGGCAGCCCGCGGTCTGCATGTTTGACGTGCCGATCGCGGAGTTGAGCGGGATTCTGGAACGGCGCAATCGCCGCCGCTACGAGCCATTCGGGATCGCGGTCGACAAACGCTATGCTTTCGCGATGGGCGCGCGGCCGGTTATCTATCTGCCGTGGCGCGAGGCTGCAAAAATCCTGGCGCCCGAGGAAAGTTGGCGTGTCGTGTCGATAGAGATGGATAGAAAGCCGGTAGTGGATTGGACCTTCGAGCGCGAGTGGCGCGTCGCCGGCGACTTGCGTTTCGATTCGCGGCTCGTCGCTGCCCTGGTTGAGACGTGGAAGGACGTCGACGAAGTCTTCGAGCGCTTCGACGGACGCCCTCCGTGCGCCGGCGTGATTCCACTCGCCGGGTTGTTCGAGCGCCGCAGTTGACGATGTCCTCGAGCACCGTATCGCGCGCGGCGCTGGTCGTCGCCAGCGGAATCGCGATGGGTCTGGCGTTTCCGAAGTTCGACTACGGCCTGCTGGCGTGGGTCGCGTTCGTTCCGCTGTTTTACGCAATCGAGGGCGAAACGCTGCGGCGCGTGCTCGGGTGGGCATGGCTGCAGGGCTTCGCCGCGTACGTCGTGTCGCTGTACTGGATTCCGATTCCGCTGCACGATTTCGCCGACCTCAGAATGAGTCTTGCGATTCTGCCGATGCTGCTGCTGGCGGGAATCGTCGCGCTGAACACGGCGGCCGCGATCTGGGCGGGCGAGTTCGTCGCGCGGCGCACGCGAATTCCCGCGGTGCTGACGATGCCCGTCGCGTGGGCCGCCGTCGAGTGGCTCCGCACCTACTTTCCGATCGGGTTTCCCTGGAACCTGCTCGGTTACACCGCCTATCGAAACCTGGAGCTGATTCAGTTTGCGGAGTTCACCGGCGTTTACGGCGTGTCGGCGCTGATCATGTTCTTCAACGCGGTGGTGTACCTCGTGATCCTCCGGCGCGGCACGTACCGCCTGCAAACCGTCAGCCTCGGCACGCTGACCGCGGCGATGATTCTCCTGGTTGGATTCGGCTCATGGCGAATCAGCAACGTGAAGAGCGCGGCCGCCACCGGCAGCTTCAAGGTCGCGATGGTGCAGGGGAACATCCCGCAGTCGCTGAAGTGGGACCCGAATTTTCTGCCGCAGAGCTACCAGGTCTATCAGGACGAGACCGCAATCGCGGCCAAGCGCGGCGCCGAACTCGTCGTATGGCCGGAGGCGGCCGCCGCGTTCCTGTTTCAGCCGGACGATAGCTATCCCACTGAACTTGCGAGTGACGCAGCCTATCGCAAGGCGCTGTTGACGCTCGCGCACAATGTCGGCGATCCGATTCTCTTCGGCGCACCGGCGCTGGCGCGCGCCAACGGCCGGCTCGGATTCTACAATCGCGCCTACCTGGTTTCCGCGCAGGGCGACGTGGAAGCGCATTACGACAAGATGCAGCTGGTGCCGTTCGGCGAGTACGTGCCGGCGCGCGCCCTGCTTGGATACTTCGTCAATCGCGTCGTGCAAGGCTTCGGCGACATGGTGCCGGGCGACAGGCAGACGCTGTTCACCGTCAAGGGCGCAAAGCTGGGCATCCTGATCTGCTACGAGAGCATCTTTCCTGACTTCACGCGCCGCGAGGTGAATCTCGGCGCCAACGTGTTGGTGAATATCACCAACGACGCGTGGTACGGCGAGAGCTCGGCGCCGTTCCAGGTGCTCGCGATGGCGGCGCTGCGCTCGGTCGAGACGAGAGTCCCGATGGTGCGCGCGGCTAACACGGGTATCAGCGCGATCATCGAACCGTCGGGAGCGATCACGCATCGCACGCCGCTGTTCAAGCGCGGCACCGAAATCGAGGAAGTGACGTGGCGTCCGGTGCGGACGGTCTACACGATCGTTGGCGATTTGTTTTCCGAGATCTGCTTCGTGCTGATGCTTGTGGGACTGGTGATCGCCTGGCGATCTCCGCGCGCCGCCGTCGTCGAGGTCCGCAACAAGCCGGCATCGCGTCGCATCAGCGCCAACGGCCGCGGTTGACCGTCCAATGTCTATTGCGCCTGCGATCCCTGAAAGACCATGAACTTCAAAGTCTGGATGCTCTTCGCCGTCACCGAAACGCTGCTTTGCCTAACTCCCGGTCCGGCCGTGCTGCTTGTGCTTTCACAGGCGCTCACCCGCGGTGCACGCAAATCGATCTGGTCGAGCACCGGCATCCTGGCCGCCAACGCGATGTATTTCATTATCTCGGCAACCGGACTTGGCGCCGCAATCGCCGCCTCGCAGTCGTTGTTCGCAGTGATCAAGTTCGCCGGCGCCGCCTACTTGATTTGGCTTGGCGTCATTTCACTAGTTGGCAGGAGCCGGCGCGCGGTCGTCACTGAATCGGCACTTCCAGTCGCCAGCCGCCGCCTCTTTCTCAACGGCTTCGTCGTGCAGGCGGCCAATCCCAAGACGCTGATCTTCTTCACCGCGCTGCTCCCGCAGTTCATCGATCCGTCCGGCTCGGTTCCGTTTCAGGTCGCGATCCTCGGCCTTACCTCGATCTCGATTGAGTTCGTCGTGCTCGCGATTTATGGCCTGCTCGCCGGTCGGGCCACACACTTCGCCCGCGATGCGCGCTTTTCTCGATGGACCGAACGCGCAGCGGGCTCGATGCTGGTTGGCGCAGGCGTGGGACTCGCGCGCCTCCGGCACAGTTAGAGCCGATCCAGTTTCGTGCGCTGACAAGTATGCCGCGGTCGGCTCGGCGTGCCTGCTGCCCCATTAATCGAGGGGCGTGGTTGTGGCACAATATTCTGTCGACACTGCCGTTCACGGCGAAGGTATTCACGAATCATGCTCAGCGATTTGAAACAGCAGCTTTCCGAGTACGACGACCGCGCCGAAAAGCTCGGGAGGCGTCTTTGACGTCCCCGCACTGACCGTCCGCCAGAATCAACTCGTCGAACAATCCTCCAAGCCCGACTTCTGGGACCGGCAAGAATCCGCACAGGCCGCCCTCAAAGAGCAGGAGCAGATTCGCGCGCAGCTTGCGGGGTACAAGATGCTCCGCGACAGGCTGGACGAGGCGCGCGTGTTCCTGCAGATGGCCGAAGAGGAAGCGGGCGAGGATTCCGAGGCCGCGCGCGAGACCGCGGCGGCGCTCGACGCGTCGCGGATCGAACTCGAGCGGCAGGAACTGCGGCTGATGCTCGGCGGTGAGTACGATCGCCTGGGCGCGATCGTGTCGATTCATCCGGGCGCCGGTGGAATGGAGGCGCAGGACTGGGCCGAGATGCTGCTGCGGCTTTACCTGCGCTGGGCCGAGCGGCGCGGCTACAAGACCGAGATTGCCGATTTGCAGCCCGGCGACGGCGCTGGAATCAAGAGCGCGACCGTTAC
>DASQHV010000186.1:0-25663 GCA_035631915.1 Candidatus Acidiferrales bacterium
CATGAGCCCGGCGCCGCCAGTATCGCAGTCGGCACAATCGCGATGGCAGTGGTTTGCCGCGTGGCTCGGCGTGGCTATCGTCTCGATGCTGGCGATTCGCCGGCTGCGCGACTTCCCGGCGCATCTGAGCTGGATCGACGCGTACGTGGGTATGCGCGAAGTTCTGCCCCAGACTGCGTGGGCCGCGCTCAAAGTCTGGACGTTCTGGGGATGGAGCGCGGCAGTCATCGCAGGATTCACGCTCAGAGCAGACCCTGAGATCGAACTCTCGGATGCGTTACTGGCCGGCGCGGTCGGACCGTGGCTCGTCGCGTATCTGCTGGGCAACCTGCTCGGCCCGATCGGGCTGTTCAACACGCCGACGGTGTGGGGACTGCTCGCGCTCGGCACGGTTTACCTGTGGCAACATCCACCGGTCGTAAAGTTCGGGCGGTGGAGCTCGGGACAAAAGCTGGCGGCCCTAGCGGTCGCGCTGCTGGCGATTTCGTATCTGCCGCTGCAGCTTGGATCGCCGGTCGCGCCGTTCATGGACGTGCTTTCGTACCCGTCTTCCGCGCAGAGAATTCTCACCTTCGGAAAATATCTGCCATTCAACAACGATCCCTACGGATGTTGGGGGCCGTATGCACAGACTCCGGCGCTGGAGTTGTTCTACACGATGCTCGCGCTGGGCAGTCACACGCGGCTGGCGACGCTGGCCGAGACCGGCGCGATGTTGCCGATGGCGGCGTTGATAATTTTCGCCACCTACCGGCTCGGCAAGATGGCCTTCGGCGATACGGCGGGCGGGATGGCGGCGTTGATGCTGTTTGCGACGAGCATGTTCCGGCGTGCGCAGGGGATGCGTGGCACCGCAGTTGATTTCGCGCTGGTCGCGATCGGGCTGGCATTCTTTCTCAATCCGAAGCGGTCGCGCGTGCTGGTCGCGATCGGTGCGATGATGCTCGGCACGGCGGTCGCATCGCATGCGATCGACGGCGCGTTCGCGTTGATCGTTGCGGCCACCGGAATCGCGTACTGGCTCCTGGAGCGCGACTACGCCCGCGTCGAGGCAACGGTGCTCGCGTTGGCGGGGGCACTCCTGATCGCGTCGCCGGAATTCCTGATCGGGATGGTGCGGCCGGTGCCGTATCCGTCGCTGCCTATGTTGCAGATCGTAGGCGTTGGTTTGATTGTACTCGGTGCGAGACGCATCCGGCCCGACAACCTTCCACAATCGCGCGAGGCCGGCGCTGCGTCGTGCGCGTGGCTGAGCATCGGCCTTTTCGCCGTCTTCATTTTTGCCGTTTTGTATCGCAACTCGGTCGAGCCGTTCTCGGTTTACTCGAAGATCGCGGCGAACCTGCCGATGCTGTCGCTGTACTGCTTTGTCGGGCTGATCGTCGCGATCGGAATGCTGTGGACCGGCGAGGGAGGTGCGACGCCGTACGCGGGATTCATCGCGCTAGCGCTGTTGCTCGGAATCGCGGTGGAGTTCGCGGGGCCGATACTCGACAAGTTCTCGCGCGACGCCGCGTCGGGAATGATTGTCGCGGACATCAACACCAAGGTCTGGGAATATTGGTGCCCATACTTCCTGACGCTGCCGGCCGGGCTGCTATTTGGCGCCGCGTACGATCGATGGTCGAAGCCGGCGGTGCTGTTCGCAGTGCTCGCGCTGCTGATCTATCCGTGGAACGTGCTCAAGGAACCAACCGACTACGACGCCAACGAGCATTCGATCGCGGAAAACTGGGCGTTCAATCTTTCGACCGCGGGGCAGGGCTACTGGCTGGGCCACGTCGATCGGCATTGGACGTTCGGCAGTGAGGACCGCCCGCTAATCGCGAAGCTCGAGGACGAAATCCGCGCCGGGCGAATCACGCTCGACACTCACATCCTTCATCTCTGCGACACGATTTCGTCGTGGACGCTGGTGCAGTTCGCGGTCGTCACGGGAATCAACGACGACCCGATCGAGTATCAGCACGATCCCAACAACCAGTGGGAGGGCGGAAGCCGCGTGCGCGGGCTGAACGATCTGAACGCAGCGCTCGCGTCGCGGCCGCCGTACATCCTGGTGCAGTCGGCGCCGCCGGGGGCGCTGGGCGATCCGCCGCAGGGATACGAATTGATTCTGACCAGCGGATATATCCGGCTGTATCGACGCAAAGATTTGACCGCGTCGCCGTCACGGGGCATCGGCGCATATCGATACCTGGTTGCGATCGCCGCGCTAGCGGGAGTCGCAATAGTGATCTGGCGGCGCAAGGACGGCGACGCGCGTGCGACCGCGTGACCGGCTGATGCGCGCGCTACGGTCCGAGCCGGCGCTGGTCGCGGCCGGCGCGATATGTTTCGGACTGGTCGGCAGCTATCCGATGTTCGGTCATTGGCGCGATCGAGTTGCGATGTCCGACTGGGATTTCTGGATCCAATTGCAATGGGTCGCCGAGCGCACCATTCACCACTATCACCAGGTCCCGCTGTGGAATCCGTGGAAGTGCGGCGGGATGCCGATGCTCGGGAATCCGCAATCGCATCTCGCGACGCCGTGGTTCGTCCTAACGCTGCTGTTCGGGCCGTTTGCCGGATTGCACATGGAAATCCCGGTGCACCTCGCGATCGCGTGGGCCGGCGGGTACGTCCTGGCGCGAGTGCTGAAGATCGGACCGCTCGGCAGCCTCGGCGCTGCGACGATGTTCGCGTCGAGTTCTTGGTTCTATCTGCGAGTGGGCGTCGGGCAGTTGTGGGCGTTCGGGTTCTGCTACCTGCCGTGGATGATGGCGAGCGTGACGATCGCGTCGGAAACGGGCGGTGTCGGATATATGGTGGGCGCGGGCGCTGCACTGGCGCTCGCGCTGCTGGAGGCGGGACCTTATCCCGTCGCGTTCGGCGTGTTGATGCTTGGAATCGTGCAAGTGGTCGTCGCGATCCAGCGCAGGAGTGCGCGGCCACTGATTGTTGCGGCGCTCGCGGTTGCATTCGCGATCGGATTTTCGGCGGTCAAGCTGGTCCCCGCGGCTATCGTCGCGAGTCAGCATCCACGTCCCACGCTCGAGGCCCAAATCAACACCGGCGAAGTGCTGAAGATCGCACTGTTCTCGACCACGCAAAACATCTTCTCGGGCAGTCCCAACGGCTGGGGCAGTTGGGAGGAGGACGCGTACGTCGGCCTGTTTGCGATTCCCGCGCTGCTCGGCTTGATCGCATGGCGTCGCGCAATGCCGTGGATAGCGCTGGCGGCTGCGATGCTGTGGCTGGCGCGCGGCGACGCCGGCACCTTGCGGCTGTGGCCGATACTTCACTCCATGCCCGTTTTCTCGTCGCTCCGCCTGCCGTCGCGGTTCCTGGTGATCTTTGTGCTGGCCGTCGCGGTACTCGCGGGCTTCGGATTCGATTTTCTGAGCGAGGAGTTCGGACCGACGGGGAGGGTCGCAGCGATCGCGATGCTCGTGCTCGCGTCGGTCAACTCGATGCTCGCGGGTCCGCCGACGCTCGACGCAATTCTCAACGTTCCGATCCAACCGGGTCCTGCGCAGGCTTTTTTCTCACAGATCAGCCGCCGACAGGACAACAGCCAGATCGTCCCGACGCTTGAAAATCGCGGCGTGGTGCGATGCTACGAATACACCGATTGGACCACGACGGTGCGCGCGTCGGATGAACCCGGCTATCGCGGCGAATACTACATGATTGGTCCGGGTGCGGTTCGCCTCGCGCGATGGACGCCAAATGCGCTGGAGTTCGACGTCGATGGGCCGCCGGATGCAGTGCTGGTCGTGAATCAGAACTACGATCTGTCGTGGCGCGTCACGTCGGGTCGCGGGACGGCCTTCTCAAATGACGGCTTGCTCGCGGTGCGAGTGGCCGACGGCAAAGGCAAAATCACACTCAGGTACATCAGCGTGCCCGTGATTGGCGGAGCGATTGTGACCGCGCTGACTATTTTCGCTGCAATTGCGCTCGTCAAACGAAACCGGGCCGGTCGAGCCGAGGTGTGAGAATTCGCGACGTGACTCGTTAAAGGTCTCTTACGTTGCTTGATTCGATCAGGCAAGCTAGGGGTGACTGGGGGAGGCCCGGCAACCGCCAATCGGGTTTCATTTTGCAGGATTTGGAATGCATTGGATAACCGACCCTGCGCATATTTTGGCCTGGCTCGCGTCGTGGGGCTACCTGGGAATCTTTTTCTGCGTCTTCATCGGCAACCTGGGAATTCCGGTGCCCGAGGAAACCGTGATGCTGGTGGCGGGATTCCTCGCCGGCCGTGAACTACTCGACATTCGATTGGTGTACGTCGTTGTTACCGTCAGCGCCGTGACGGGTGACTGCTGCGGATTCGTGATTGGCCGCACCGCCGGACAGCGCGTGCTCGCGCGTCTCGCGTCGCGCTTTCAGTTCATGCGCACGCGCTACGATCGGCTGCAGGTGTTCTTTCAAACGCACGGCAACAAGGCGGTCTTCATGGCCAGGTTTATCACCGGCGCGCGCTTCATGGCCGGGCCGATGGCGGGCGCGTGCGGAATGCCGTTCTTCAAATTCCTCGGATGGAACGTGCTCGGCGCGATCGTGTGGTGCTCGCTGGTCGTGACGGTCGGCTACCTGGTGGGCGACGAGTTGTATCAAGCCTTGACGATGGCGCATAAGGCGTCGCGATGGGTCGGACTGGCGGTCGTGCTGCTGCTGCTCGCATTGGCCGTTGCGTGGTGGAGAGACCGCCATCCAGCAGTTACGCGGCCCGAGCCTTAGCGCGAACCGGCGGCGGGTCGCGATCGCAGCGCTTGCGATCGTCGCGTCCGGATGCCTGCCGCGCACGCGCCTCGCGGTGCACTATCTCCCCGGCTTCGTGCCTGGCTCTCAGAACATCTTTTCACCGGTCAAGATCGGAGTGCCGCCGACTGCGGGAAGTTTCAGTTCGGGCGCATGCGACGTCGGCAGCATCTACGACGTAAGCGGCGCGGCGCAGACACGACTCTCGGTCGCGGATCCGACGCGAGTGTTTTCGGATGCTCTCGTGAAGGGGTTGAAAGGCGCGGGACTCGAGCCGATTGCGCTCGATTCGATGCCGTCTCACGGTGTACCGCCGGAGGGTTCCGACTTCATCCTGATCTCAAGGCTCGAGAAGTTCGAAGTCGACAAGCGGTTCGGCGCCGAGGAAACCGTGCACGGTCAATACTTCAGCATGACGGCGGAGGTGCGCGCCAAGTTCGAGTTGCGGAGTCGCTCCGGCGACGTGCTTTACGCCGGCGTGATCGCGGGACTGGAGGACGAGCCGCCCGCGCCGGTCGGGCGCGAGGTGTTTCTGCCGCTCGAGACCGAGCCGGCAGAGTCGTTGTCGGTGGCGCTGTCGCGCGCGGTTGGTAGGTTGATAATCGAGCCGAAGTTCCGCGCCGCGCTGCCGTCGAAATGGGTGGAGAACAAGCCCGCGACTCCCACCCCCAAGCGTTGATGCCGGCTACTTGCCCTTGCGGGCTTCCTCGCGCTTGCGCAATTCGACGCGGCGGATTTTCCCGCTGACGGTCTTGGGCAACTCGTCCATGAACTCGATCTCGCGCGGGTACTTGTACGGCGCCGTGATTCGCTTGCAATGCTCCTGCAACTCGGCCGCCAGGCTCTCGCTGCTGACGACGCCGGGCTTCAGTTTGACGAATGCTTTCACCACCGAGCCGCGATCAGCGTCGGGACTCGCGACCACCGCCGATTCCATCACCGCCGGATGCTCGAGCAGCGCGCTTTCCACTTCGAACGGGCCGATTCGGTAGCCGGCCGAAATGATCACGTCGTCGGCGCGTCCGACGAACCACAGGTAGCCGTCGCTGTCGCGCGTGGCCTGGTCGCCGGTCAGGTACCAATCGCCGCGAAAGACGCTCGCCGTCTCCGCGGGATTTTTCCAATATTCGAGAAACAGCGACGGCGGGCGGTCCGGCTTGACGCGCACCGCGATCTCTCCGACTTCGTCGACCTTCGCCTCGGCCAAGTCGTTGTCGATGACGCGCACGTCGTGGCCGGGGAACGGCAGACCCATCGAGCCCGCGCGAATCGGCATCCCCGGTAGGTTCGCCGCAAGGATCGTCGTCTCAGTCTGCCCGTAGCCGTCGTGGATGGTCACGCCGAGCCGCTCGCGCCAGACCTCGATCACTTCCGGATTCAGCGGCTCGCCGGCGCCGGTGCAGTGGCGCAGTTTCGGAAACGAGTACTTCGCGAGGTCCTCCTTGATGAGCATCCGGTACTCGGTCGGCGGCGCGCAGAAGGTGGTGATGCGATTGCGCGCGATTAGGTCCAGTTCGCGCGCGGGGTCGAAGCGCCCGTTGTACATGAAGGTCGTCGCACCGTTCATCCACGGTCCGAAGATCACGCCGTATGCGGCCTTCGCCCATCCGGTGTCCGAAGTCGTCCAATGAACTCCGTCGGGCGTGACGTCGAGCCAGTTCTGTCCGGTGAATCGATGCGACCAGGTGTAGCCGTGGCTGTGCAGCACGGCCTTGGGTTCGCGCGTGGTGCCGGACGTGTAGTAGCAAATCGCCGGGTCGCTCGATTTGGTGAGCGCCGGCTTGAACGCGGGCGACGCCTGATTCATCGCGTCGTGCAGGCTGGTCCATCCGGTGCGCGCGGCGCCGGCGATCAGGTAGTGCTTGATGGTGGGGCACTGCTTGCGCAGGTCGGCGATCATCGTGGCATTCTCGACGCTCGCAACGATCGCGCGCGCCTGGCTGTGATTCGCGCGGTACGCGAGATCCTTCTCGCGCAACATCGAGGTGCACGGAATCACGATCGCGCCGAGCTTCAACGCCGCGATATACACTGCCTGCCATAGCGTGATGCGCGGCAGCACCAACAGGATCGGATCCTCGCGCGCGATGCCCAGGGCGGCCAGCGCGTTGGCGATGCGGTTCGACTGGTGCGCGATGTTGGCGAAGGTGAGGCGCGCGCGGCGGTGGTCGGCATCCTCCCACAAGATCGCGACGCGATTCGGGTTCTGCGCAAACTTGTCGATCTCCGCGCCGAAGTTGAAATACTCGGGCGGATTCCATTTGAAGTCGCGGTACGCGAGACGATATTGCTCGAGCGAGTCGGTGGTCATTTCAATCGTAAGTTCACGCGCGATTGCTGTTTCCGGCCGCGTGTTCGGGCGGCGATTGCGAACGTTTGGCCGCGGCCTTGATGTATTTGACGGTTACCGGCGACAGGTCGTCGCGATCGACTTTCACGTCGATGATCGCGAACGACTTGTTCTCATGCGCGCTCTGAAGCGCATGCCGCAGCTGCTCGACACTGTGCGCCTCGAATCCGGCGCCACCCCAGTCGCGCCCCAGCTTCGCGTAGGGCCACGGCGGGATGTCGAGCAGGTCGCGGCGCTCGGGGGCAATCGGGCGGAAGATGCCCCATCCGCCGTTATTGATGACGAGCACAATCGGGTTGCAGTGAGCCGCGGGTGCGTGCGAAATTTCGGGTCCCGTCATCTGAAACCCTCCGTCGCCGCATAACACGAGCGGACGCAGCTTGCCGCCGATCTGCGCGCCCAGCGCCGCGGGCACGGCAAAGCCCATCGACGCGTAGAAGCCCTGCGCCAGGTACGCGCCGCTGTGCGGCACGCGAACGTCCAATCCGCCGAACAGCATGTCGCCCGACTCGGCGACGACCAGGTAGTCGCGCTTGTCGGCCAGGAACTCGTTGACGACGGCGAGAATCTGGCTGACTTTGACTGGCTTGCCATCGCGCTCCGCGATCTCGCGCAGGTTGTCTGCGTAATGGACTTTTTCGTGATGCGGCCGGATTTTCTCGCGCAGCAGCGCGCGCACGAAATCTCGCACGCCGACGTCCGTGTAGGTGTGATACTTCACCTCGACCCGGCGATCGACCGACCACACGGTACGACCCTGGATTACGTGCGGCGGACGATTGCCGAAATTCATGTCGGTCTTGAGGCAGCCGAGGTTGAGCACGAAGTCGGCCTGATCCATGCGCGCGACGATCGAAGGCGGGCTGATCGGACCGACGTGCACGCCCATGTACAGCGGATGGTCCATCGGGAACGCGCCCTTGCCGAGCACGGTGGTGAAGACCGGCGCGCCCATCTTCTCGGCCAGCTCGACCAGCTCGTGCGAGGCCTTGTAGCGATGGATCTCGATGCCGGCGATAAGCACCGGCTTGCGGCTGCGATTGAACATCGCGACCGTCTCGTGTGCCGCCTCGTCGACCTTGCGCGCGTCCGATTCGTGGAAATGGAGATGCCCGTCCCATTCGATCAGCTCGTCGGGCACTTCGATTTGGCGGTCGACCATGTCGCGATGAATCTCGACGTAGCCGGGACGCTGCTCGGCCCAAATCGCGCAGACGACTCGATGCAATTCCTGCGCGGCGCTGCGCGGGTCGGTCAGCACGGCGGAGGCGCAGGTGACTTCGTTGTAGATGCGATGTTGCGATTCGATTTCGCGGGCCTGGTGATGGATTAGAGTGCCGAGCTTGCGTTCCTCCTCGCCCGGTCCGCCCGAGAAAATCAGGATCGGCACGCGCTCCGAGAACGAGCCCGCCACCGGGTTGACCATGTTGTGGCCGCCCGCGCCGTAGGTCACGCAGATCACGCCGATCTTGCCGGTCGCGCGCGCGTAGCCGTCGGCGGCGAAGCCCACGCCCGGTTCGTGCGAGAGCGTGATGATCTCCATCCCGTGTTTGCGGCCGAGCGCGAAAAACAGCTTCAACGCCAAGTCACCGGGGATGCCGAACACGTGGCTGACGCCGATTTTGCGCAGGTACGCGACCAGGAAGTCGCCCAACGCCATGTGCCGCTTCACCGCGATTCGCCCTCCGTGCCCAGATCCATAGTAACAAAAAAGCGCGCCGCTCACCGTGGTGAGCCTCGCGCCAGGACTTGGCATCTTCGCGGCCTCGCTGTGCTAGGATAATAGCGGCTGAGCACCACAATGTTCCGATCGATACTTCGCATGCAATTCCTCGGGCCGATGCAGCTGAGCAGGCTCGTGATGTATCTGCCGCAGTTCGTGCGGCTGTTCTATCGGCTGATCACCGACGAGCGGGTGCCGATGCTGGCCAAGCTGGTGCCGGTGATGGGAGTGCTGCTGATGCTCACGCCGCCGGCGCTGGAACTGGACATGATTCCACTGATCGGCGAACTCGATTGGCTCCTGGTCGGGTACATCGCGCTCAAGGTCTTCATCTGGCTCTGCCCGGCGGACGTGGTGCGCGAGCACGTCAGCCAAATCGCCCGCGGCGAATAACGCACTATCGACCGTCACCCTGATGCGCCCCCGCATAATCCTGTTCAGCCTCGCGGCAATCGTGATCGCCGCGCTGGTCGTCCTGAGCCTCGCCGACCAACTGCTGGTCGACTACCTCTGGTACGGCGGACTCGGCTACAGCGGCGTCTTCAGAACCACCGTCGGCGCCGAAATCGCAATCTTCGCATTCGCGTGGGCCGCCGCCTTCATCGCGATTCTGGTGAGCGGACTCGTCGCAATTCGCGCGAGCCGCGACCGCGAGCGCCTGCGCGTGGTGCGCCGCACCGAAGAAATTGTCGAGATCAATCTGCCGGAACTGATGCGCGCGCTGGGCGAGCGGATCCCGTGGCGTTTGATTGTCGCGGCGGGCGCAGCGGTGCTCGCGATCTTTGCGGCGCAGGGCGAGGCCACGAGCTGGGACACCTATCTGAAGGGGCTCTACGGCGTGCCGTTCGGGCGGGTAGAGCCGGCGCTTGGGCGCGACGTCGGCTTCTACATCTTCACGCTGCCGCTGCTCGAGGAGCTGCGCGACCTGCTGCTGGTGATCATCTTTCTCGCCGCGGCGATGGCGGCGGCGGTGTACTGGGCGCGCGGCTCGCTGGATTTCCGGGAATCTCCGCCGCGCGTGACCAGCGGCGCTGCGGCCCATCTGTCGGTGATGCTGGGGTTGTTCTTCCTGCAGCGTGCGTTCAGCTACTGGCTGAGCCGCTACGACTTGCTGTTGCACACCAACGGCGTGGTCTTCGGCCTGCGCTACGTCGACCGGGTCCTGTGGCAGCCCGGCTTGTGGGCGTTGGTCGTTCTTTCGATTGTCGCGGCCGCGATGTGTATCTCGAATGTCCGCCAGGGCGGGCTAAGAATTCCGGTTGCAGCGTTCGTGATCGTGTTTGGGCCCGCGTTGATCCTGAATTTCATCCAGCCGGTGATCGAGCGCCTGTGGGTGAAGCCCGACGAATTGCGCGTCGAGCGGCCATACCTAGAGCGCAATATCGCGATGACGCGCGACGCCTACAAGCTCGATTCGGTGGACGTAAAGCCGTTCGCGGGGAAGGGCGAGCTCACACCGGCCGCGCTCGAGCAGGATTCCGCGACGGTCCAGAATATCCGGCTGTGGGATCCGCGCCCGCTGATCGACACTTACAAGCAGCTACAGGAAATCCGCACCTACTACGACTTTCGCGACGTCGATATCGATCGTTACTGGATCGAGGGCAAGTACACCGAGGTGATGCTGTCGCCGCGCGAGATGAACCTGGACCAGCTCGCCGACAACGCGCAGACCTGGGTCAACCTGCACCTCAAGTTTACCCACGGCGCCGGGCTCGCGATGAGTCCGGTCAACAAGAAAGACACTGAGGGGATGCCGATCTTCTACGTGAAGGACATCCCGGCCGTGTCGAACGTCGGGATCAAGATCGACAAGCCGGCGATCTACTTCGGTGAGGCGCGCGACAGTTACGCGGTGGTCGATTCGGCGACGCCGGAGTTCGACTATCCCAAGGGCGCGGACAACGTGTTCTCGTTCTACTCGGGCTCCGGCGGCGTGCCGGTGAGCGGCCTGTTCCGGCGACTGTTGTTCAGCATCTTCTTCCGCGACGTCAACCTGCTGGTGACGGAAAATATCGTGCCGAATAGCAAGATTATGATTCGGCGCAACATCCAGGAGCGGATCGCGTACCTCGCGCCGTTTCTCAAGCTCGACGCCGATCCCTACGCCGTGGTCCACGATCAGCGCATCTACTGGATCGTCGATTGCTACACGACGAGCGATCACTACCCCTACTCGCAGCGCAACCTGGACGGGCTCAACTACATCCGCAACTCGGTAAAGGCGGTGATCGACGCGTACACCGGCGACACCGACTTTTACATCGCCGACCCCGACGATCCGATCATCAAGACCTGGGAGCGTGTCTTCCCGGCGATGTTCAAGCCGATGTCCGCGATGCCTGCCGAGCTGCACGCGCACATCCGCTATCCCGAGAGCTTCTTCCGCATTCAGGCCGACACTTACAGCACCTATCACATGACGGATCCGCAGGTGTTCTATAACCGCGAGGATATGTGGCAGGTGCCGCGCGAGAATTACGCGGGCCAGACGGTGCCGATGCAGCCGTACTACGTCGTGATGCGGCTGCCGGGCGAGAAGGAAGCGGAGTACATCCTGATGCTGCCGATGGTGCCGGCGGGGCGCGACAACATGATCGCGTGGCTGGCGGCGCGCTGCGACGGCGACGACTACGGCCATCTGTTCGAGTATTCGTTCTCCAAGGATCGGCTGTTTTACGGGCCGTACCAGATCCAGGCGCGCATCAATCAGAATCCTGAAATCTCGCGGCAGCTCTCGCTGTGGAACCAGATGGGCTCGAAGGTGCTGCTCGGCAACCTGCTCGTCATCCCGATTCAGGACTCGCTGCTGTACGTCGAGCCGCTCTACATCCGCGCCGAGAACGGGCAGCTGCCGGAGTTGCAGCGCGTGATTGCGTCGTACAGCGATCGCGTCGTGATGGGCGACACGCTCGAGGGCACGCTGGCGGCGCTCTTCACCGGCGGGCCGCCGGTCGCTCCTACGATCGCGAAAACGATCGCGGCTGTGCCTGCCGGCGGCGCGCCGTCACCGTCGATTCCGCAGGCCGACCTTCAAGGCGCAGCCGAGCATTACAACCGCGCGATGGCCGCAGTGAAGGCCGGCGACTGGGCGGAGTTCGGGGTCGAGATGAAGAAGCTGGGCGACGCGCTCACGCCTCAATCGAAATAGAGTCACCTCCCGATTCGTTCCTTGCGGAACCCGGAGTCGCGATCGGCGCCACGCGCGCAAGTTTGTTCTCCGCCCCTCCACCGAGTGCTCGATTCATAGGTGCTACGCTCTAGCCGGATGTAGGTTCGGTGTGGAGCAGCATCGGGGGGCAGATTGGACAAGGCTTCGATCGCGCTCGATTCGGATACGTCGCAGGCTTCGGTCAGCGGCGTCGGCGTCGACGAGTTCACGGCGATCGTGGAACGCGGCGCAGCGTCGGTCTCCGCCGTACGATGCCTGGTCGCATTCGAGACTGACGGTACTTCGCGCGTGATCCGCGCTCGTGAGGCGGGCTCGCGATGGGATAGCGCGATGGAGGCGGCGCTCGCGGCGCTGGAAAAGAAGCTCGGCGCCGACGGTCGGTCGCGCGAGCGCGCTCGAGCGGACTCACTCGCATCGAAGAGAAGGGTGGTGCTGCGTCCACGCGAGCTTGACGGCACCGCTGATGCGGCGGCGCATGACGGCCGCGGGGCGCATCTGGCGGCAGCCGCGTTCGTTGAAGGCGATAGCGCGGTCCGAATCGCGCTTGCGACGCCCGAAAACCGGGCCGGCGCTGAAATTGAAGCATCGCTTGAACTTATCGCCGCGGCGATTTTCGCCGAGATCAACCTCAATGCGGCGCGCGCGTCGCTGGAGTTTTGGCGCAAACAGGGCGCGGAGGCCGGACGCCTGGCCGCCAACGCAACCAGGCAACTTGCGGACGAACGTCGCACGGCCGGGGAGCTGGACGCAGCCGCAGCGGCCGCGCCCGCGTTCCCTGCCGTCGAGCGCTTCGCGCGATTCGGTGAGCTGGTCTCTTCGGCGGCCGGCTTCGAGCAATGGATCGTGGCCATCGAAGAAGACGGGGCGATCAAGATCGCGGCCGATTCGTTCGGCTTGAAGCACTTCGATCTGAAGGCGGACGAAAGCGCGCTCGTGCAATGCATCCGCAGCTGCACGCCAGTCCTGCGGCCGGCTGACGGCGACGGCATTGCGCGCGGGTTGCGCGAGGACAAGCTGTTCGGCGCTTCCTACGTTTGCATCCCATTCGAGTCGGGGGCGATCGCGCTCGCGTCGCGAAATGCGGCCGCGTCGGCGGCGATGCTGAAGCAGGCGCATGCGATGCTTGAGCGTCTCGATCCGATCGTGAGGCTCTGGCGGATGGAGGCGCAAGCCGCGCGCCGCGACGCGTTGGTGAAGCAGCTTGCGCTCAGGATGTTCGCGGCGATCGACGAGGAGCGCTCGCGAATCGCGCGCGACCTCCACGACGATCAGGCGCAGTTGATCGCCGCCGCCCAGATTGCGCTGCAAGGCGGGCGCGAGGAAGCAGGCGTAATCTTTCGGCAAGTCGGCAGCGAGCTGCGGCGCAAAACGCGGGAGCTTCGGCCGGCGTCACTCGGCAAGGCGACTCTCACCGAGGCGGTCGAGCGCGAGTTCGAGCGCCTGCAGGCGGCAGGCGTCACGGCCAAGCTGGTCTCTCGCGACCGCATCGCAGTCGCGCGGATCTCGCGACCGCTACAGCAGCTATGCTTCCAGGTCGCGCGCGAAGCTATCTCGAACGTGATTCGCCACGCGCATGCGAAGTCGGTCGAGGTCGCTATCGAGCTGGCAGACGGAGTCGTGCGCGTCTCGCTCACTGACGACGGCCGCGGAATGCGCACCAACGGCCGCGTCGACGGAATAGGGTTGGCGGGTGTGAGAGAGCGTCTCGAGCTGATGGGCGGCAGGTTGACGCTGGAGTCGAAACTCGGCCGCACAATGCTGGTCGCGGAAATTCCGGAGCGCGCGTGATGCCGTCGCAAGAACGGATTCGCGTGCTGCTGGCCGACGACCATCGAATACTGCGCGAAGCGTTGCGGATGGTGCTCGCGGCCGAGTGCGACGTCGTCGGCGAGGCGTCGACCGGCGAGCAGGCGGCCGAGTTGGCGGCGCAACTGAAGCCGCACGTGGTCGTGATGGATATCGGGATGCCCGGGATTGGCGGAATCGCGGGCGCGCATCGAATCCGCAAACAGGCGCCGTCTTGCAAGGTGCTGATGCTAAGCCAATACGAGGACGAGGAGTACGTCGTCGAGGCGCTGGCGGACGCGGGCGCGGCCGGCTACCTGCTCAAGACCGACGCCGCTGACCAACTGCTCAGCGCGGTGCGCGCCGTACATTCGGGTAAGCAGTACATCAGTCATTCGATTGCGCCGATCGTCCTGGCGCAACTGCGCAAGCCTGCGCGCAACGGCGACGGTGGCGCGCCGCATCTGACCCGCCGCGAGCTCGAGGTGCTGAAATTGATTGGCGAGGGCAGCACGACCAAGGACGTCGCGCGACAGCTCGGCATCAGCACCAAGACCGCGCAGGTGCATCGCGAGAACGTGCGCCAGAAGCTCGACCTGCGCTCGACGGCCGCGATGGTCCGCTACGCGATCAAGCACAAGCTGATCCGAATCGACTGAGCGTCAAAGGCGGGCATCTCGAACCGCGCTCTTGAACGATCGTTCTGGAGTCTTTGACTCCGAGTTCCGCCGTGTTAGTAGTTGGGCAATGGCCGCGTGGGGCGGCGACACACGGAGGACAGGCTATGAAGCGCACCGGCGTTCATCATCTGGGGCTTGCGACTCTCGACATCGACAAGACGATTGAGTTCTACACCACCAAGCTGGGCTGGGAGGTTGCGTGGTGCGACATAATCGAGGGTCCGCAGGGCGGCAAGATCAAGCACGCATTCATCAACACCGGCGACGGCAGCCTGATCGCGTTCATGTGTCCGGAAAACATGCCGGGTATCCCGACCGAGTGGGCGACGGACATCAACAGCGCGCAGGGGCTGCCGGGCGCGTTCTATCATTTTGCGTTTCACTGTGACGACGTGAAGGAGCTCGAGGCGAAGCGCGAGATGCTGATCGGGCGCGGCGTGGAAGTGACGCCGGTAGTCGATCACGAGTGGTGCCGCTCGATTTACTTCCGCGATCCTAACGGACTGCTGCTCGAGTACTGCACGACGGTCCGCGAGTTCACCGAAGAGGACAAGATCATGCGGCATCACGATCAGCCGGGGCCGATGGTCACCGATCCGGCGGACAAGAAGAAGGTTTACGAGATGCTGATGGGACCGCAGGGGAACAAGCAGGCGGCGGGCCGCACGCCGGTGTGACGCAACGCATCGCGACGACACTTCGGGCGGCTGGACGCCATCACGTCCGGCCGCTTTTCTTTTTCCGTCGCCCGATGCATTGTTCGGGGCGGCATAATCTGATCCTGGAGATTGACGATGGCAGAATTCGGACTTTTCGAAGCGATGTACTCGGCGCGGGCAATCCGGCGTTTCAAGCCGGACCCGGTGCCCGACGACGTGATCACCAAGGTGCTCGACGCCGCGATTCGCGCGCCCTCCGGCAGCAACGCGCAGACTTGGGAATTTATCGTGATCAAGGACCCGGCGCAGCGCAAAAAAATCGGCGACGTCTATCGCAAAGGCGGCGGACTGATGACCGCGATGTACGCGAATCGCAGCAAGCCGGCGCACATGTCCCAGGAGGCGTACGACAGGCTGCTGGGGTCGGCGAGATATCTGATCGATCACATGGCGGAGGCGCCGGTGCTGCTCGTCGCGTGCCTCAAGACGGTCCCAGCCGAGGGCCCGCCGCCGCAGCTTCCGCCGGAAGCGCTCGCCGGCTTGAAGAACATGGTGCGGATCGGCGGCTCGAGCATCTACCCCGCAGTGCAGAACGTCATCCTGGCGTGCCGCGCCTTCGGTCTCGGCACGGTGCTCACCACGATTCACGTGTTCTTTGAACAAGAGGTGAAGGCAATTCTGGGATTGCCGCCGGAAGTCGCGACCTACGCACTGATGCCGATCGGATATCCGCGCGGCAAGTTCGGGCCGATCACGCGGCGGCCGGTAAGCGAGGTCGCGTACCTGGACAAGTACGGCAGTCACTGGAAGGGCTGACGGCGCTCAATGGGTCTCGGCGCGCAGGTCCTCGAGCACCTTGCCGCCGAGGTGCTTCACCAGCTCGTGCTGCGCGAGGAGTGACGCGAGCACGGCCGGCTCGGCCTTGCCGTCGAGCCGGTAAGCGTCGGCGGCGTGTGCGAAGCGCTCGTACGCGCCCAGCAAATTCACGAAGTCGCGATGCGACTGGCGCGATGCCTCGCGCGGAGTCGAGGACGAGAACGCGCTGGCCTTGTTGAACGCGTAGTAGAACTCGCCCATCTCTTCGGACGAGAGACGGCGATCGTCGACCTTGAAATCGGTGCGGCAGTAGTCGGCGAGCTTGTCGGATAAGTCGGAGAGCAGCGACACGTTTGCCGCCATCGAGTGCCGATAGTCGGACGAATAGCACGCGGTGGCGGCGAGAATTGCGGCGACCGCAAGAAACAGGACGGGCCGGCGAAGGCCGGCCCGCGCAAACGATTTCAACGAGTCACCAGGGATCCGCGCTAGCCGAGAAATTCCTTGAAGAAGGCGACCGTCTTCGCATACGCCTCCTTGGAATGCACCGGGTGGAACGAGGGGCGATCGTCGCACATGAAGCCGTGGTCGGCGTCGGGATAGAATACGACCTCAGCCGGCTTGCCCGCTTTTTTCAGCGCGTCGCGGAATTCATCGACTTCGGCGATTGGAATGAACGCATCCTTGCCGCCGAAGAACGCGAGCACCGGCGCCTTCAAACCGTCGACGTATTCGATCGGCGCTTTCGTGCCGGGCTGGCGCGACTTGACCATCCCGCCTCCGTAGTAGGGCGCGGTGGCTTTGACGGCGGAGTTGCGGCACGCGGTAAGGAACGCGACGCGCCCGCCCATGCAAAACCCTACTGTGCCGAACGCCGGCTTAACTTCCTTGAGCGCCTTCAGGTGGTCGATCGACGCGCCCATGTCGGCGACGATCTGATCGTCCTTCACGGTGCCCATCAGCCGGAACGCGCCGGGCAGATCGTTGTAGCCGACCACGTTGTTCGGCTGGCGGAAATACAGGTTCGGTGCGATGGCGACGAAACCCTCGGCGGCGAACTGGTTGGTGATGCGCCTGATCTGATCGTTCAGGCCGAACGCCTCCATCACCACGACCAGCGCGGGGTATGGGCCGCCGGACGCGGGCCGCGCGAGATGCGCGGGCATTTTCTCGCCGCCGCTCTGGACCGTTACTTCACTTGAGACAACTTCCATGATTGAAACCTCCCTTCGGGCGATCCGCCGATCTTTAGTCGCATACAACGAGGTTTGGCTCAAGTGAGAGCGTTCGCTGCGCGCATGAATCAGCAGACCCTCGTAGTTACTCCGATGCCGTGCCGGTAGTATAGCCGCCGACGCGGGCGATAGATTGCGCCCGACTCCTGATGATTCCGCTACGCGATAGCGCCGCGCCGCGCCGCCTGACTCCGGTCAATATCGCGCTGGTCGCCGCGAACGTCGCGGTGTTTTTCTTCGAAGTCTCGCTCGGCCGCCGTGCGTCCGAAGTCCTGGGGAGATTCGCGATGGTGCCGGCGAACATCAGCGCCGCACTGTCGTCGCGCACGACGTTGATAGACGGTGCTGTGGCGCACCACGGCAGGCTGGCGCCGCTGGAGACGATCGTCACGTCGATGTTTCTGCACGCCGGCATCTGGCACGTCGCGGGCAACATGCTGTACCTGTTCGTGTTCGGCGCCGCGGTCGAGTGGCGCATGGGGTCGTCGCGTTACGCGCTCTTCTATTTCGCGTCGGGAGTCGCGGCGGCGCTGGCGACGGTGTGGATCGCGCCGCAGTCCAGTGTGCCGGTGATTGGCGCGAGCGGCGCGATTGCCGGAGTGCTCGGCGCGTATTTCATTTTCTTTCCGCGCGGACGCATCCTGACGATTCTGCCGCTGTTCATTTTCATCCAGTTTATCGAGATCCCGGCGGTGCTCTACCTGCTGTTCTGGTTCGCGGTGCAGCTTTTTTCGGGAATCGGCGAGGGCGGCCGCGGTGCAATGATGGGCGGGGTTGCATGGTGGGCGCACGTCGGCGGGTTCATGTTCGGGCTGGGCGCGGCGCCGATGATTGCGCGAGCGCGTCCCCGCCGGCTGCGATACCGCTAATCGACGTCGAAGGTTGTGGATGGACTGCGGACAACCGTTGCCGCGGCCGGGAAACTTTTATTGTAAGACTCGCCGGCTTGCGAAATACTTTGACCTCTCGGAATTTGGAGCAGCGGGCGGAGGTGGTGGTCAGGTGGCAGTTTCGTCGGACGATATTCTAAAGCGCGTTCCCCCGCAAAATCTCGACGCGGAACAGTCGGTGCTGGGCGCGATCCTGCTCGACAACGACGCGATCAATCACGCGCTGGAAATTCTCACCGCGGACGACTTCTACCGCGAGTCGCATCGGCAGATTTTCCGCGCGATGGCCGAGCTGACCGACCACAATCAGCCGGTTGACGCGATCACCCTGACCGACGCGCTGCGCACACGCGGTGCGCTCGAAGCCGTTGGGGGCCCTGCGTATATCGCGGAGCTTGCGTCGATCGTTCCGACCGCGGCCAACGTCGCGCACTACGCACGAATCACGCGCGAGAAGGCGGTGCTGCGCAGCCTCGCGTCGATCGCCACCGATATCGCGAGCAACGCGTACGAGGCGCCGCCCGACGTCGACGGCTTTCTGGACGAAGCCGAGCACCGGATTTTCGAGATCTCGGAGCGGCGGATCAAACCGTCGTTCCACACGATGCCGGAGTTGACGCGCGAGTCGCTGAAAATCCTGGAGCGGTTGTACGAAAACCGCGAGATGATCACCGGCGTGCCGAGCGGCTTCGTCGATCTCGACCGGATCACGGCGGGCTTTCAGCCGAGCGACCTGGTGATCATCGCGGCGCGTCCCAGCATGGGCAAAACCGCGCTGGCGCTGAACATCGCGGCCTACGCGGCGATGGACGCCGACCCGCCGTTGGGCGTCGCGTTCTTTTCGCTCGAAATGTCCAAAGAGCAGTTGGTGCTGCGGATGCTGTGCGCGGAGGCGCGCGTGGACAGCGCGCGGGCGCGGCAGGGATTTCTCGGCGAGCGCGATTTTCCCAAGCTCGCGCAGGCGGCGGCGCGGCTGTCGGAGTCGAACATCTTCATCGACGATTCGTCGGACACCACGTCGATCACGCTCAAGGCAAAATGCCGGCGCCTGAAGCGCGAGCGCGCCAACAACCTCGGCTTGATCATCGTCGACTACCTGCAGCTGATGCGCTCGGCGCGACCCGGCGAGTCGCGTGAAAAGGAAATCGCCGAAATCTCGCGCTCGCTCAAGGCGCTGGCGAAGGAACTCAAGGTGCCGGTGATCGCGCTCTCGCAGCTTAACCGACAGGTCGAGTCGCGCGAGAATCGGCGCCCGATGCTGGCCGATCTGCGCGAATCGGGCGCGCTGGAGCAGGACGCGGACGTGATCGCGTTCATCTACCGCGAGGAAATGTACAAGGGCAAGGAATCGAAAGAACCGGGCGTCGCCGAAATAATTGTCGCCAAGCAGCGTAACGGTCCGACCGACACCGCGAAGCTGACCTACATTAACAACTACACGCGATTCGAGAACTACACACCCGAGACCGGCGTGTTTGAGGATGCCGGCGGCTAGAAGGAATCGAGTTCGTTCTCCGCTACCGCGATGACTTGTCGTCGTCAGGCGGCACGTCGGCGGCGTCCGACTCGCCGACTTCGTCGGCCAGCGCCGGGTCCACGGCGGCGTCCGCGTCTTCGGGATGAGTCTCGACGCCGCGGACGGGTCCGGTGTTCGCCTCCTCGATCGTGCGCTCGATTTCGCGGAACTCGGAAAGGTCGGGCAGCGCGTCGAGATCTTTCAGGCCGAACAGTTCGAGAAACTCGGCGGTAGTCTCGTAGATTATCGGACGTCCGGGCGCGTCCTTGCGGCCGGCGATTCTAACCAGGCGCTTTTCCAGCAGCGTCTCGAGGACGCCTCCGCTATCGACGCCGCGCAACTGCTCGATTTCCGGCCGCGTGATCGGCTGCCGATACGCGATAATCGCGGCTGTCTCCATCAACGGGCGGCTGAGCCGCGGCGGCCGTGCGGCAAGCAGCTTGCGAACGTATGCGGCGTTATCCTTCTGCGTGCGCATCTGGTAGCCGCCGGCAACTTCCTCGATTACGATGCCGCGATTTTCGGTGGCATAGGCAGTCGCCATCGCGGTCAGCGCCTTCTGGATCGCGGCGCGCGGCGCGTCGTCGAGCGCGGCGGACAGCCGCGCAATCGAGACCGGCTCGCCGGCGGCGAACAGCAGGCTTTCGAGGACGGATCTCAGACGCTCTTCGTCCATTCAGACTCCGACCCGGAATCGGGACGCTTCGCTTCGTTCAAAGTCACACGAAAAAGTGAGCCGCTGCCTCATGCCGGATTCTCCGCCGCGGTCGAGGGCGCAGCGCGCTCCAGGAATATCGGGCCGAAGCGAACTTCCTGGTAGGCGCGCACTTCGCGCCGCCGAATCAGTTCGAGCAGCGCCATGAAGGTTGCGATGACGACGGAACGATCGCCGGCGTCGTCGAACAGCGTAGCGAACTCAATCCGGGTCGCACCTTCGAGCGCGCGCATGATTCGCGGGATGCATTCGGCGACCGGGATGTCGCGCAGCACGATTCCGCGCGGGACCTTTTCCGCCATCCGCTTGAGCACCGCACCCATCGCCTCGACCAAATCGAAGATGGTCGCGGTAAATTGCCGCGCGTTCGCGTCTTCCGGCGCGGCCTCGCCGGGGGTCGTGAAAACGTCGCGTCCGAGCAGCGCGCGCTCGTGCAGCTTCTCCGCGGCCTCGCGATAACGCTGGTATTCGAGCAGCCGCTCGACCAGGTCGCGCTTGAGTTCCTCTGCCTCCTCGGTGTCGGCGAGTTCCGGATGCGGCAGCATCGCGAACGATTTGATCAGCAGCAGCGTCGCCGCCATCACCAGGTACTCGCCCGCGACGTCGAGGTTGAGCTCGCCGAGCAATTCGAGCCACGCCAGGTACTGCTCGGTGATCACGCTGGCGGTAACGTCGTGGGGATCGAGTTCGGCGCGCTTGAGGAGATGGAGCAGAAGGTCGAGCGGGCCCTCGTAGATCGGCAGCCGGAAGCGCACGGTGCCGTCGGCCGCGATTTGGCGCGGCGCGCCCTCGTCGCTCACAGTAGCACCCGCGCGACGGCGCTGATGATGGGGTTGATCACCTTCTCGACTGAATCTGTATACAGCAGCACCAGCAGGATCAGGAAGCCGAACGGCTCAAGTTTCGCATAGGCGCGAGCGGCGCGCAGCGGCATCAGCGCCACTGCGACGCGCCCGCCGTCGAGCGGCAGCAGTGGAAACAGGTTGAAGATTGCGAGGATGACGTTGATCCAGACCGACGCTTGCAGCATCAGGTAAATCGGCAGCACGATCGCCGGCGCCCACGGAGTGCCCCAAAAGCGCACCACGACGCGCATCCCGAGCGAACTCGCAATCGCCAGCGCAATGTTCGTCATGGGGCCGGCCGCCGCGACGATCATCATGCCCCAGCGCGGGTTTCTGAGCCGCCCGAAATTCACCGGCACCGGCTTGGCGTAGCCAAACACCGGCAGATGCATGAAGAGCAGGGCGGCCGGCATGATGATCGTGCCGAACGGATCGATGTGCGATAGCGGGTTCAGCGTGAGGCGGCCGGCGCGCAGCGCGGTGTCGTCGCCGAAGCGGAGTGCGACGAATCCGTGCATGACCTCGTGCAGGATGATCGCGAAGATCGTCGGCACCGCCCAGATCGACACGTTGGTGACGAACTCGGAGAAGTTGTTCAAGCCGGCGGTCCCTCAGATGCGGTTCGGCGCGTGGCGCGCGGATGGAAAGTCCGATGCACCTTGCGCAGATGGCTTTTCGAGAGATGGGTGTAGATTTGCGTTGTGGAGATGTCGCTGTGCCCGAGCATCTCCTGCACCGCGCGCAAGTCCGCGCCGCCCTCCAGCAGATGCGTGGCGAAGCAATGCCGCAGCGTGTGCGGGCTGACCCACGAGAGCCGCGAGTCGGTGCCGGCCCAGCCTTTGAGCGCCTTGAAAAACCCCTGCCGCGTCATCGCGCGTCCCAGGCGCGTGATGAAAACCGCAGAGACGCGCGGCGGCGCGATTCTCTTCGCGCGCTTCTTCCCGCCAGGCTCCTGCGCAGGATTCAGAATCTCGTTGCGACGCGCGAGCCAACCCTTCATTGACCGGATCGCGGCGCCGCTCATCGGCACCATTCGTTCCTTGCCGCCCTTGCCGAACGCGACGACGACGCCCGCGTCCAGATTCAGCTGATGCATCTGCAGGTTGACCAGCTCCGACACGCGCAGGCCGGAGCCGTAAGCCAGCTCGAGCATCGCGCGGTCGCGCATCCCGCGGGCGTCGCGGCCGTCGATGGCGTCGATGAGATTGGCGATATCGGCGCGCGAGAGGGTGCGCGGCAGGGGCCGTGGATGCGGCCGAAGCTTCACCGCGGGTGCCGGATCGCGCTCGAGGATTTTCTCGTCCACCAGTTCGCGCGCGAGGCCGCGCAGACTCGCCAGATGCCGGCGCTGCGAAGTCACCGCGAAGCCCCGATCGCCGAGCGCTTCGAGATAGGAGGTCAGCGCGGCGGCGTCGAGCGCGTCCGGCCGGAGATTCTTGCGCACGGCCCAGTCGGAGAACTCACGCAAGTCGCGCGAGTACGCTTCCATCGAATGGCGGCTCAGGCCGCGCTCGACGGCCTGGCGCGAAAGGTGGCGATCGATCACCTCGTCCCAGCTGGCGACGGCGCTCACGCTGCGACTCCGTCGGCGGGATTCTGCTCGGCCTGCTCGAGCAGGGCGGCGCGCAACTCGCGCATCCGATCGAGGTCCGTGATTTTGCGGCCCGCGCGATCGCTCACGTAGAAGACGTCGAGCGCCTGGTCCGCGTTGGTCGAGATGCGCGCGAGATGGATCAGCAGGCCCAGCTTGAAGAGCGTGTGGGTGATCGCGAACAGCAGGCCGACACGATCCTGTGTGAACACGTCGATCACGGTGAACTGTTCCGAAGTGCGATTGTCGACGGTGACTTCGGTCGGCACGCGCCGCGTGAACTTTCGTCCCGCGCTCTGCACGTGATGCGCCGCGGCGACCAGCGCAGCGATTTCTTGCTCGCCGGTGATAACGCTTTCAAGGTCGCGCTCGACGCGCAGCCATCGATCCTCTTCCAGAGCCATCGACGCTGCGCCCATCTCGTGTGAGACGCGGAACACGTCCATCGCGACGCCGTTGGCGCGGGTGGTGATTCGCGCGGAAAGGATATTCAAATTGTTGGCGGTGAGCGCGCCCGCGATCATCGAAAACAACCCCGGCCGGTCGCGCGTGACGACCGTGAACTCGCTGTACTCGAGTTCCGGGAAATGGCGGATGCGGCAGACCAGCGGACGGTCCTCCAGCGCGCGCATCAGTTCGAAGTGCAACGGGATGTCGGCCTCGGGCACGGTGAAGAAGTAGCGGTCCGGCATCTCGTCGAGGAACGCGCTCACGTCCGCTTCAGGAGCGGTCGCGGCGATTAGCGTCTCGCGCACCGCGGACTTTACCGTCGCAAGCCGCCGCGCCGGATCGACGGCCTCGCGATCGCCCTGTTCGAGAACTTTGAGCGCGCGCATGTACAAATCGCTCAGCAGCATATCGCGCCAATTGTTGTAGACCTTGGGCGCCACCGCGCGCATGTCCGCGTAGGTCAGCAGGTAAAGCGCCTTGAGCCGATCGATCGAGCCGACCGCGCGCGCGAACTCCTCGACGGTGGTCTGATCGTCGAGGTCTCCCTTCTGCGCGACCTGCGACATCATCAGGTGATTCCGCACGAGGAATACCACCAGGTCGACTTCTTCGCTGTCCAGGCCGAGACGCTGCGACACTTCGGCGGTGAGGCTGGCGCCGCGTTCATGATGGTCGTGGCCGTGGCCCTTGCCGATGTCGTGCAGCAGCAGCGCCAGGAACACCAGCGGCAGGCAGTCGAGCTCGCGCGCGACTTCGGTCAGCAACGGCGTGGGATCCTTGAACTCGCCGGTGCGCAGGCGTTCGAGCTCGCGCACCGCGACCAGCGAATGCCGGTCGACGGTATAGATGTGGTAGAGGTCGTGCAGCACGCGCGCGTAGAGATTTCCGAACTCGGGAATTATCGCGCCGAGCACTCCGGATAGATGCATCGCTTCGAGCGTGTCCGCGACGCGCTGGCGGCCGGACAGAATTTTCATCAGCGCCGCGGCCAGCCGCGGATCGTTGCGGAGCTTGTCGTCGATGAGCCCCAGGTTGTCGCGCACCAGCTGATACGCGCTGCCCGAGAGACCCACGCCTTGCGCCTGGCAATCGGCGTAAATCGTGATCAGGTTGAGCGGATCCTGTTTGAAAAAATCAGCTTGGGCGACACTCAACAGGTTCTGCTGAACGATCACGCCCGGCCGAATTTTTCGCGTTGGCGTGCGGCGGAAAAACCGGCCGCCGGGACTGTTCTCCGTGACGCGCGCGATGAGTCCCTCGGCAAAGCGATGCACCGTGGAGGCGTGCTGGTAGTACGCGCGCATCAGCGCGGAGCCCGCCGCCTGTCCCGGCGCGGGAGTGAAACCGAGGATCGGCTCGATCCGTTCCTGCATCTCGAAAGTGAGCTGATCGAAATGGCGCCCGGTGAGAAAGTGCAGCGAGTTGCGCACGCGCCACAGAAAATCGCGCGCCTCGATCACCTCGGCTGCCTCGGGCTCGGTGATGACCGCCTTCTGCACCAGCTCCGCCAGCGCGTGAACCTTGTACTTGACCTTCGCCAGCCACATCGCGGTGTGCAGGTCGCGCAGACCGCCTTCGCCCTCCTTGAGCTGCGGTTCGAGCAGGTAGATCGAATCGCCGTATTGCGCGTGGCGTTGGCGGCTTTCCTCGAGCTTGGTTTTGAAAAACTTGTCCTGGTTGCGATTGAGGACCTCGGCGATCAGAACCTTGTCGAGCTCGGCGTAAAGTTTTTCGTCGCCGCACAGAAACCGCGCGTCCAGGATCGCGGTTTTTTCCTTCAGGTCGTCGTTCGCAAGGCGCACGCAATCCTTGGCGGTGCGCACCCCGTGGCCGACGGTAAGGCCGGCGTCCCACAGCGCATGCAGAATTATCTCGGTGACGATTTCCGCGTACGGTCCGCGCTTGTAGTCGTGCAGAAACAGCAGATCGACGTCGGACTGCGGATTCAGTTCGCCGCGGCCGTATCCGCCTCGGGCGACGACGGTGAGTTTCTGATTGAGCTTGGGGATGCGGCGGCCATGTTCCGCGTCGGCATAGCGGAACAGCGCGCGCAGCAAATCGTCCATCGCCGCGGTCATCGCGCCGACGATTTCACTGCCGCTCGCGCCCGCAAAGTGACGCTCGGCCAGCTCGCCACGAACTGATTCGAGATATGCGCGCGCGTCCGCGCCGGGACTTTTGCTGGAGGAGAACTGCGCGAACAGCGCGTCCGCGCCGCGCGGAGACGCAGGCGCGATCGCGGAATGCTCCGACTGGTCGGCGCCGACGACTCCGCTCACAGATTTCCCACCGCCAGGTCGGCGTTGAAGTAGTGCATGACGGCGCCGGCGATTCCGGTGGCGAGCAGTTCCTGGTAGTTCGCGCTGGCCAGGCGGCCGGCCTCGGCGGCGTTCGACATGAAGCCGCACTCGACCAGCACGGCCGGCATGTGCGCGCCGACCAGCACGTAAAATGGTCCCATCTTGGCTCCGAGCGGGTTCACGT
>DASQHV010000187.1:0-3065 GCA_035631915.1 Candidatus Acidiferrales bacterium
GTGATCGGCGGCGGCGAGGTCGCAGCGCGCAAGGTCGACTCGCTTTTGGAGGCGGGCGCTGAGGTGACGCTAGTCTCGCCGAGTTTGGGACCGGCGATGAAACTGCTGGTCGCGCGCGGCCGCGTGACTCTTATCGAGCGGGCGTATCGAAGCGGCGATCTGAACGGCTGCGAGCTGGCGTATGCAGCGACCGACGACCCGGAGTTGCATCGGCAAATCGCGGCGGAAGCGAAGGCGCTGGGAATACTTATCAATGTCGCGGACGAGCCGGAATTGTGCAGTTTTATAGCGCCGGCGATTGTGAAGCAGGGGGCGCTCCAAATCGCCATTTCGACCGGCGGCGCGTCGCCGGCGTTTGCCGCGCGCCTCAGGCGCGAGCTGGAAGACAAGTTTGGAATCGAATACTCGCGCGTGCTCGAGGTGCTGCGCGCCGCGCGCACGCGGCTTCATCGCGCCGCGATCGATCCCGAAGAGCGGATGGCGCGATTGAAGGCGCTAGCCGACTCAAGCTTGCTCGACGCGATTGCGGCCGGCGATCGCGACACTGTCGAGCGGATACTCGTTGCCCATCTGGGTGACGGTGCAACGATTGCGGCGCTCGGACTTGACGCGCAGCAGCTTGGACTTTCGGCGCGAACCGCAGTAACGAATTAGTCCCTGCGATGAACACCCTCTGGATAATGCCCGCGCTGGCCTGTTACGCGGTTTCGGCGGCGCTGTTTGTGTTCGATCGCACGACGGGGCGCACGCGCGAGTCGGGCTATGCGGTCGCGATGCTGGGTGCGGGCGCCGTGTTTCACGCGTTCGATTTGACCGCGCGCGGGATTCAGGCGGGCAATATCCCGGTCGCGAACTTTGCGGAGGCGCTCTCGTTCCTGGCGTGGCTGACGGCGCTGGTGGGGATGGTGTTGATCGTGCGGCCGCGGATGATGGTGATCGGTGCGTTCGTCGGCCCGGCGGTCACGGCCGCTCTGGGAGCATCTGCGATGATGATGAACGGCGGGCGGCTGGAGTTGCCGGCGCCGCTGCGCAGCGTGTGGCTGCCGATTCACGTGACGCTGGCGATCCTGGGCTACACGATGTTCGTGCTGGCGGCGAGCGTGAGTATCGTTTACCTGGCGCATGAATCGCGGCTCAAATCCAAGCGCGCGCTGGGCGCCGTCGACGCGGACGCGCCGAGCCTCGAAAAACTCGATCGAATCAACTATCACCTGCTGGTGTGGGGCTTCATGATGCTGAGCCTCGCGATCGCGAGCGGCGCCATTTGGGCGGACGCGACGTGGGGACATTTCTGGTCGTGGGAGCCCAAGGAATCCTGGTCGCTGGTGATCTGGATCCTCTACGCGGGACTGCTCGAGTCGCGGCTCACGGTGGGATGGCGCGGGCGGCGCGCCGCGGCCCTGACGATCGTGCTGGCGAGCGTGTTGGTTGGTTCGTTCGTGGGCGTTAACCTGATTTTTCCGGGCAAGCATGGCGGGAGTTTCGGCTGAGCCGGCTGCGGCTGACCAATGGATCAGACTCTCTTCATCGTTGGCGTAAACCATCGCACCGCTCCGGTGGCGGTTCGCGAGCGCCTGTCGTTCGCCGAAGACGAGATCGTCGGCGCGTTGGGGCGGCTCCGCGCGTCGGCGCCCGCGATCAATGAAGCGGCGCTCATCTCGACCTGCAACCGGGTCGAAGTGGTCGGGGTCAGCGCGGACCCGGCGCGCGCGATCGACGAAGCGCTGAAATTTTTCGCGGCGGATAGAAAGGTTGAGCCCGGCACGTTCGCAGACGCCGTGTACAGCTACGTCGCGCGGGACGCGGCGCGGCACATGTTCCGCGTCGGCGCGAGCCTGGATTCGATGGTCGTCGGCGAGCCGCAAATCCTCGGCCAGCTGAAGCTCGCGTACGCGCAGGCGGCGAGCGCGCGCACGGTGGGCATGGTGCTGCATCGCGCATTCCACAAGGCCTTCACCGTGGCCAAGCGCGTGCGCAAGGGAACGCTGATTGGGCACGGCGCGGTCTCGGTGAGCTCGGCCGCGGTCAGCCTGGCGGGCCAGATTTTCGATCGGCTCTCGGACAAGACGGTGATGCTGATGGGCGCGGGCAAGATGGCGGAGCTGACGGCGCGCCAGCTGAAAACGCTCGGCATCGAGTCGCTGCTGATAACGTCGCGCACATTCGATCGAGCGGTCGGACTTGCGCGCGAGCTCGGCGGCACCGCGGTGCCCTACGACAGCTACAAGCCGTACCTCAAGATGGTGGACGTTCTGATCGGATCGGTCGCGTCGAGCAAGCCGATACTGATGGCGGAGGAATTCGAGACAGTGGTCCGCGAGCGGCGCTACCGGCCGATGTTTCTGATCGACATGGGCGTGCCGCGCAACTTCGACGAGCGGCTCAACGCGCTGCAGAACGTGTACCTGTACGACATCGACGACCTGGGCGCGGTGGTGCAGCGGTCGATCGGCGATCGCGAGCGCGAAGCGGAGAAGGCGCAGCAGATCGTCGACGTGGAGCTCGAGTCGTTTCTGAAATGGCACGCGGGGCTCGATCTGACGCCGACGATCAAGGACATCCGCTACAGTATCGAGCGGCTGCGCGACGTCGAGCTGGGACGGCATCGCGGGTGGCTCGCGCAACTGGGGCCGGCAGAGCGCGAGCGCGTGGAATTGTTGACCCGGGGCCTGACCAACAAGTTGCTCCATCGGATTTTGTCGGGGCTCAAGCAGCGCGACGACGAAACGCTGGACGCGGCGTTTGCGGCCGAGGTGGCGCGGCGCCTGATGGGCGCGGAGCTCGACGCGCGCGACGACGAGACCGATGACGCCGGCGCCGACGACGCGGAGCTTGACGACTGGGACGACGACGACGGCTCCGCCGGCACTTAGCCACCCGATGCGCTGAATCCCGATGGCGCCGGCATCGCGAACCATGCAGAGAATCCGGATCGGCTCGCGGCCGAGCAAGCTGGCGCTGGTCCAGGCCGGCCTCGTATGCCAGCGCCTGGCGGCGCTGATCGCGGGCGTCGAGATCGAGGTGGTTGAGATTCGCACCACCGGCGACAAATTGACGACGCCATC
>DASQHV010000188.1:0-6198 GCA_035631915.1 Candidatus Acidiferrales bacterium
GATCGCCCGTTTCGGCGGCTCGCGTCGCGTCTGCACAACCACCTGACCTCGCTGATCGTCGGCGTGCCGATGCATGACTACGGATGCATGCTGCGCGCATACCGTCGCCATATTGTCGATACGGTCGTCGATTGCGACGAGAAGGCGGCGTTCGTGCCGGCGCTTGCGAATACGTTCGCCAAGCGCGTCGCCGAAATTCCCGTACAGCATCACGCGCGCGCCGGCGGCGAGTCGAAATACAATCTGTTCGGGCTGGCGAAGTTGAGCCTGAACCTGATTACCGGATTCTCGTTGATTCCGATCCAGGCGCTAAGCCTGATGGGAATCGGAATCTTCGCGCTGGACGCGATGCTCGCGGCGGTCCTGCTCGCGCATCGAGTCATCTACGGGCCACAGGAAGAGGGCGCGTTGTGGACGCTGTTCGCGGTGCAGTTCTTTTTCATGGGCATGATGTTCCTGTTGCTCGGCTTGATGGGCGAGTACGTCGGGCGCAACTACACCGAGGCGCGGCGGCGGCCGACCTATATCGTGCGCGAGGTGCATCGCCCCGGCACCGAGGGTCCTGAGTTCGTGCGCCGCAGGCCCTCGAATCGCGACAGCGGCGACGCCGACTAGCGAAGCGCGCGCTTCGCATCAGAGCTGTGGAGCCGACCAAGTCCATCGCGGGCGCGAGCGTCACCGTGAAATCCGCGACCTGCGTGCTGTTCGCGTATCATGAGATGGGCCACGCGTGTATGTCGGCGCTGCTCAAGATGGGTGCGCCGATAGCGGCGTTGTTTACTCATCGCGACGACCCGCACGAAGAAATTTGGTGGAATTCGTGCGCGGAGCTTGCCGAGCGCAGTCGCGTGCCGGTGCATACTCCGGAACGAATCGACACTAATACCGTCGCGAAAGTCGCGGCGCTGAAGCCGTCGATCATTTATTCGTTTTACTATCGCTACCTGATTCCGGAGAGCGTGCTCGGACTGGCGCCGCTCGGCGCGTACAATATGCACGGCTCGCTGCTGCCCAAGTATCGCGGGCGGGCGCCGGTCAACTGGATGATCGTGAACGGGTAACGCTAGGGCGGCGTAACGCTGCATCACATGGTGGCGCGCGCGGATGCCGTCGATATCGTCGGGCAGCGCCCGGTTGCGATCGACGACGCCGACACCGCGCTGACGCTATATAGGAAGCTGGTGCCGGCGGGCGTCGAGTTGCTCAGCGAGCTGCATCCGCAGATCGTCGCGGGCACTGCGCCGCGGCGAAAGATGGACGTGAGCGCGGGCAGCTACTTCGGACGGCGAAGGCCGGAGGACGGGCGGATTGACTGGCGATGGCCCGCGCGGCGCATCTTCAACCTGGTCCGCGCCGTCACTCATCCGTATCCCGGGGCGTTCTGTGTCGTCGAGGGGCGCAAGCTGCTGATATGGGAGGCGGCGATCGCGGCGGAGGTTGGGAATCGCGCGGCGCCCGGGCAAGTCGTGCGCGAGAGTGGCGGCGGCGCGCTCGAGGTTGCGGCGGGCGACGGCTGCGTGACTTTGAAGACGGTGCAATTCGAGGGCGGCGTCGAGGGCACGGCGCGCGCGGTGCTCGCGCAATTGGGGCGCGGTGCGGATACGATAGTGCTCGAGTAGTTGGGGTTTGACGTTGGAGGTCACATGCGGGTTTTGATTACTGGCGGCGCCGGCTTCCTGGGGTCGCATCTCTCGGACGCGTTCATCGCGCGCGGCGACGAGGTTTTCGTGCTCGACACGGGCGCGATCGGCAAGGTGCGCCATCTGCTGAACAACCCGCGCTTCCACTACGTGCACGACTCCGTGTTCAACGTCGAGCTGATCGACAGCCTGGTCGCGAAGGTCGACCTCGTCTACCACCTCGCGGCGGTGGTCGGCGTCGAGCACTACGTCGCCGATCCCTACGAGACGCTCAACGTCAACGTGAACGGAACGCAGAACGTGTTGAAGGCCGCGTACAAGCACAGCAAGCGGCTGGTCTTCAGCTCGACGTCCGAGGTTTACGGGCGCAATCCGAAAGTGCCGTGGCGCGAGGACGACGACCGCGTGCTGGGCGCCACCAGTATCGACCGCTGGTGCTACTCGACGTCGAAGGCGGTGGGCGAGCATTTCTGTTTCGCGTATCACAAGCTCGGAATGCCGGTGACCGTGGTGCGCTACTTCAACGCCTACGGGCCGCGGCTGGACAAGGTGGACGTCGGCCGGCTGTTCACAATCTTCATGGGGCAACTGCTGCGCGGCGCCGATCTAACGGTGGTTGGCGACGGGATGCAGACGCGATGCTTCACCTACGTGACCGATGCGATCGCGGCGACGGTGCAGGCGGGTATCAATCCCGCGGCGGACGGCCACGCGATCAATATCGGCGTCGACATCGAGACCACGGTGCTGGAATTCGCCAAGCTGATGCTCGAGCTGTTCGGCTCAACGAAATCGAAAATCAAGTTCGTCACGCAGGAAGAAGTTTACGGCAACAGCTACGAAGACATCCCGCGGCGCGTGCCCGACAACACGAAAATGCGCACGCTGCTGGGCGTCGTGCCGAAGGTGAATCTCCGCGAGGGCGTGAAGATCTCGATGGACTGGTTCCGCAACGAGATGACGTCGTAGGCGGGTTGCGCGCGCGCGGCGCCGTGAACGTAGCACTAAAGATCGACGTCGATACCCATCAGGGGCTCGGGCAGGGTGTGCCGCGGCTCGCGGCGATGCTCGAGCGCGAGCAGGTCGCGGCGAGCTTCTATATTGCGATGGGTCCCGACAATTCGGGCCGCGCGATCGCGCGCGTGTTCCGCAATCGCGGGTTCGTGTCGAAGATGTTCCGGACGAAGGCGGTCTCGATGTACGGCGTGCGTACGATCCTGTCCGGCACGATCCTGCCGTCGCGGCCGATCGCGCTGTCGTTCCCCGGTATCGTCCGCGACTTGAAGGCGCGCGGATTCGAAGTCGGCGTGCACGGCTACGATCACGTGCGATGGCAGGACCAGCTCGACGCGATTGGCGACGCGGGCGTGCGCGGCGAAATCAGCGACGCGTTCGAGGCCTACCGCGCGATCTTCGGCGAGTCGTCGAGAAGCTTTGCTGCGCCCGGATGGCGCACCAACGATGCGGCGATGATCGCGCTTGACGCGATGGAGCTCGACTATCGCAGCGACACGCGCGGTACCGCGCCATATAGATGTATCGTCGAGGGAACGGTGCTCGTGACCCCGGAAATTCCGACCACGATGCCCACGCTGGACGAAGTGATGGGACGTCGCGACTTGCCGGATGCGTCCGCGGTGCGGGAGTTCTATCTCGCGCAATGCAAGCCCGACGCGCTTAACGTGCACACGATTCATGCCGAGACCGAAGGGATGGGCGAGCTCGAAAATTTCACGGCGCTGGTGCGGGCGCTCAAGGAGCGCGGCGCGAATTTCGTGAAGCTGGGCGACTGCGCGTCGCAGCTGAATCGCACCGAGCTGCCGATTTGCGAGGTCGTCCGCACCACCTTGCCCGGCCGTGCGGGATGGATCTCCGCGCAGGGACCGGCCCGCATCAGATCGACTGCCTAACGACTGCTAGACCACCGGCGGCGTCGGAAACGGGGGCTGACGGTTCGGCGCGTCCTGTGATATACCGCCTCAAGACGAATCCTGGAGCAGGAGATCACGCTATGCCCGCACAGAGCCATTTTGCCGAAAGCCCTCGCGAAGTCGGACTCGATCCGGAAAAGGTCGAGGCGCTGTTCAGCCGCGCGGAACGCGAAGTCAAGGACGGCCTGCTGCCGTCGACGCAAATCGCGATCGCGCGCAACGGAAAAATCGGCGCGATGCGTACGGTGGGACGCGCCGTGCAGGGCGGCGCCGACAAGCCCGCTACCAATGACACGCTGTACACGATCTTTTCATGCACCAAGGCGATCATGTCGGCGGCGGCGTGGATTCTGATCGGCGACGGCAAGCTGAAGGTGAGCGAGCGCGCGGCGGAAATCGTGCCGGAGTTCGGGACCAACGGCAAAGACGTGATCACCGTCGAGCAGGTGCTGCTGCACGTCGGCGGATTCCCCAACGCGCCTTATCCGCAGGACGAATGGGGCGACCGCAAGAAGCGCCTCGAGCGGTTTTCGAAGTGGCGGCTCGAATGGCCGGTGGGCAGCAAGTACGAATACCATCCGACCTCGGGCTTCTGGGTTATCGCGGAGATAATCGAGCGGCGGACCGGTAAGGATTTTCGCCAGTTCGTGCAGGAGCGAATCTCGACGCCGCTCGGACTGCCGGAACTACGAGTGGGACTCCCGAAGGAGCATCACGGGCGCGTCGCGGAGCTCTGCTACGTCGGCGAATACCTGACCGACGAGGAACGCAAGAAACTCGGCATACCGCCGATGCCCGAAACGGAAGTCACCGAAGACGCGATCATGGGGTTCAACCGGCCCAACGTCAGAGAGGCGGGCGTGCCGGGTGGCGGCGGAATCATGACGGCGGCCGACCTGGCGCTCTTCTACCAGGGCCTGCTGCGCAATCGCGGAATCGACGGCGCGCCGATCTTCAAGCCGGAAGTATTGAAGGATGCCCTGCGGGTGCGCTCGGGCGATTACAAGGATCCGATTTTCGGCGTGACCGTGAATCGCGGCCTGGGCGTGGTGTTGGCGGGCGGCGACGGACGCGCGAACTATCGCGGCTTCGGTAAGACCAACTCGGCACTGGCGTTCGGGCACGGTGGCGCGGGCGGTCAGATCGGATGGGGCGATCCGGCGACGGGAATTTCGCTCGGCTACTGCACCAACGGCTTCGATCGCAACGATATGCGGCAGGGACGCCGTGGCGTCGCGCTCTCGAGCCTGGCCGCAACCTGCGCCGCGTAGTGGCAGAGGGTCCGTCATCGGACCGCGTGTGATAGGGTGAAGCAATGAAATTCCTCGTCACTCTCGAGCACGACGAAGCGGGCTACATCGTCGCGGAGTGTCCCGCGCTCCCGGGATGCGTCTCTCAAGGACGGAACGAGGCCGAGGCGATTACGAACATCCGCGAGGCTATCGAGGCCAGTCTGGAAACGCGGCGCGCGCAGGGCATACCGACCAAGGTTGAGGTCGCCGAGGTAGAAGTAGAGGTCGCGTCGTGAACGGCGCGAGGATCGATTAGCCTCCGGTCCTCACAGCGCTTGCTCGTTGAAGTTTGCCGCATTTCTTGCCCTGGCACCCCTGAACTTTTCGGCCTTGCGCTGGGAGAGATGCGGTCTGTACACCAATCCTCAAAGGTGACCGATGAGCAAGCTTCCGGTGTGTTCAGGCACCGACGCGATTCGTGCATTCGAACGCGCGGGTTGGGCGAAGGCGCGGCAGAAAGGTAGTCACGCCACGCTCACCAAGGCAGGCTCCGTGGTCGTTCTCACGGTTCCCATGCACAAGGAACTCGGTCCCGGCCTGCTGCGGAGCCTGGTCCGCAAGGCGGGAATAACGGTCGAGGAATTCGCCGATCTCTTGAACCCCTGACCGGCTCAACCCGTGGTGAACGGGTTGCGCAGGACGATCGTTGCTTCGCGCTCCTTGCCGACGCCGATCATCGCGATCGGCACGCCGGCCAACTCGCCGATGCGCTCGACATAGCGCCGCATCCTCGCCGGCAGCGCGGCAAGCGTCCCCACTCCGGCCGGACTCTCACTCCATCCGGGCATCTCTTCGTAAATCGGCTTCGCGTTGATCAGCATCCGCTGCGACGGCGGCATCCCTTCGTAGCGCTTGCCCTTGACGACATAGCCGACGCAAATCTTGATCGGATCGATTCCCGTCAACACGTCGAGCTTGGTCAGCGCCAACGCCCACATTCCGTTGACGCGCGCGGCGTAGCGCGCCTGCACTGCGTCGAACCATCCGATGCGCCGTGGACGTCCAGTGGCGCTGCCGAACTCGTCGCCTTCCTCGCGCAGTGAGTCGGCCAGGTAGCCGGTGAACTCGCTCGGGAACGGTCCCGCGCCGACGCGCGTGGTGTAGCCCTTGCTGATGCCGAGCACTGCGCCGAGGCTGCCGGGCCCGATGCCGGTGCCGGCGAACACGTTGCTCGCGACGCAGTTCGACGACGTTACGTACGGATACGTCCCGTGATCGATATCCAGCATCGTACCGTGCGCGCCCTCGAACAGCACGCGCGCGCCGGCGTTGATCGCGTCGCTGACCAACGCGCCGGTGTCGCACAGATACGGCATCAGACGGCGCCGCGCTTTT
>DASQHV010000189.1:0-1655 GCA_035631915.1 Candidatus Acidiferrales bacterium
CCGGCGACGATTAGTGCGGATTCGAGCCTCGACGTTGGCGTCAAGTTCACGCCGACATCGGCCGGACCAAAGGCGTGCAATTTGACGATTACCACCGACGACCCGGTCCATCCGATCGTGATAATTCCGCTGACCGGAAACACGCAGACTGGTTCGTCGTCGATCCAGGTGCCGGCAGGACTGACGCTGCCTCCGACGGTTGTCCAGACCACCGCGGCATGCTCGGCGACGCTTGGCGTGCCGATCACGAACAACGGCGCCTGCGGCGTCAAGATCACCAGCGTGGCGCTGAGCGGCGCCAACGCGGTGGACTACGCGCTGACCGGCGTGCCCGCGCTGCCGGTTACGATTCCGTCCGGCCACCAGCTGGGTGAGGGCGACGTGAACACGGTGTTCGCGCCGTTGACGATCAACCGCACCAGCAACGCGTCGGTGGACGTGACCTTCGAGAACGATCCGATCACCCACGCCACCGCGACCGATCACATACCGCTGTGCGGCGAGGGCGATAATCGCGGCGTGCGAGTGCTCGTGACGTCGGGCGGAGTTCCAGTTCCGCTCGTGAAGAGCATCAAACTGCAAAAGGCGATCGCGCCCGAGCAGGACTCGAGCATTTTCCGCCACGCCAGGTTTAAGAACGTACCGCTGACGACGATCGTTGGCGTGGCGCCGTGTCCGTCGTACCAGTTCCACGCGGAGTTCGGCGGCCCGAGCAATCCCATCCAACTGAAGGAGGGTACCTATCGGTTGGTGGTGAAGGTCGCAGGGTTCAAGACGAAGATTGTCCGATTCGCCGTCGACACCTGCAACTTCACGCCGTTGATCACCGTGGCGTTCTAGACTGCGATTGAGTCCCCGAGATGCCGGGGCGGCCGCGAGCAACGACTCGTGGCCGCCCCGGCGCATTTTGATCGCACGCGCCTCGCCGAATCGATCCGAAAGTCTGTGCCCGCTTCTTTTCCGTGTCATCCTGAGCGAAGGCTGTCGTAGTCGAAGGATCTCGGATTCGCCTGTCGGTGGCCGTCCAGAGGTGCAGACCGCGCGTAAGGTCGCGCGCCGGGATTCTTCGACTTCGCAGACTCCGCTCAGAATGACAAGCCCAGGACGAGCCCGGTTTGCGGAAGGACGTCGCCCCCCAGGTCGAATAGCTAGAAAAGTACGCGCAGGTCGCTCGCCATGCGCGAGGGCTTACACGCGATACCCGGTCGTGTAGAATTGCGGGTTTCGAGGTGCGACGAATTGAAAACCGGGATCATCGGCGCGCGCGGCGCCGGCAAATCGACCGTCTTCCAGGCGCTTACCGGACTCGCGCCGATTCCGGGCGCCGCCGAGGGGCGCAATCGCGCCCGCCCCGGGCAGATCAAGGTCGCCGACCCGCGCCTCGACTTTCTTGAAGCGGCGTACGGCTCGAAGAAAAAAATCCCCGTCGAACTGACCATCATCGACTTCGCGCCGAATCCGAAGGAGCAGAAAGAGGGCGCCGCGCTCGACCCCAGCCTGCTGCCGCTGGTGCGCGACATGGACGCGTTGCTGATTGTCGTTCCCCAGTTCGGCGGGATGGAAAAAGACCTGGTCGCCACGCTCGAGAGCGTCGAGGGTGAGTTGGTGTTCGCCGATTTCGATCAGGCGGAGCGCCGCCTGGAGCGCCTGAAGAA
>DASQHV010000190.1:0-3941 GCA_035631915.1 Candidatus Acidiferrales bacterium
CGCTTCCGCCGCCATCTGCGCGGCGTACGGCGTGCCCTTGCGCGAGCCCTTGAAGCCGACCGACCCGGCGCTCGACCACGCGATCACGGTGCCCTGCTGATCGGTGATCGTCACGATCGTGTTGTTGAACGTCGCATGCACGTGCGCGACGCCTTCCGGCACGTTGCGGCGCACCTTCTTGCGGCGCGGCGTGGGAACCGGAGCGCCGGCTGCGGCTCCTGCAGCGGGCGCGGTAGCTGCGGCCATCTTTTCCGGCTCGGCTTTCGTTTCTTTGGTTTCTTCAGCCATTAATTTTCAGCGTGCTCTTTTTCGCTAGCCCTTGGGCGGCGCTTGTTTCTTGCCCGCGACGACTTTGCGCGGTCCCTTGCGGGTGCGCGCGTTGGTATGAGTGCGCTGTCCGCGCACCGGAAGTCCGCGGCGATGCCGGATGCCGCGATAGCAGCCAAGATCCATCAGGCGCTTGATCGACTGCTGGAAGTCGCGGCGCAAGTCGCCCTCGACCTCGAAGTCCGAATCGATCACCTGCCGGATGTGCACCTGCTCGTCCGCCGACAGGTCGTCGGTTTTGCGCGCCGGGTCGACGTTGGCGGCTTTCAGAATTTTCAACGCGCCGGGCCGCCCTATTCCGTAGATATAGGTCAGCGCGATATCCATGCGCTTGTTCTTGGGCAGTTCGACTCCAGCTATGCGTGCCATCGCGAAACCCTTCCTAGCCCTGGCGCTGCTTGTGGCGCGGGTTGGAGCACAGGATGCGCACGACACCTTCGCGGCGCACCACCTTGCAGTTCTTGCAAATCTTTTTTACCGACGCGCGGACTTTCATGCTCTTTCAGACTCGATTCCAGCGCCTTGCTAGCGCATCCGATACGTAATCCGGCCGCGAGTCAGGTCGTACGGCGAAAGCTCGACGGTGACCTTGTCGCCGGCCAGAATTTTTATGTAGTGCATCCTCATCTTGCCCGAGATATGCGCCAACACCTTGTGCCCGTTGTCGAGCGTCACCCTAAACACCGCGTTCGGCAGTGCTTCCTGCACCGTCCCCTGTACTTCAATCGCGTCGCCCTTAGACATTGTCGAGCTCGCTCAGGATTTCAGGCCCGTTGGAGGTGATCGCGATGGAGTGTTCGAAGTGGGCAGATAGTTTACCGTCCGCAGTCACCGCAGTCCAGCCATCGGAAAGTATCTCCAAGTCGGGGCTCCCTTCGTTAACCATCGGTTCAATCGCCAGCGCCATCCCCTCGCGCAGACGCGGATTGGGCATCCCGGGGCGAAAATAGTTCGGCACTGAGGGATCCTCATGCAGCCGCCGGCCGATTCCGTGACCGGCGAAGTCCGTCACCACCGAAAACCCGGCGCGCTCGACGGTCTCCTGCACGGCGCGCCCGATATCACTGATCCGGTTGCCGGCGCGAGCCTGCGCGATTCCCGCATACAGCGATTCGCGCGTTACTCGCAGCAGCTTCTGCACCCGTTCCGGCACTTCGCCAACCGCGACCGTGCGCGCCGAGTCGCCGAAGAAGCCCTCGTACACGACGCCGAAATCCAGTCCCACGATATCGCCGGACTTGAGCTTTCTGCTCGACGGAATTCCGTGCACGATCTCGTTGTTCACCGCCACGCAAAGCGTCTTCGGATAAACGACGTCGCCCGGCTTGTAGCCCTTGAAGGCGGGCTTGGCGCCTTTCTTACGAGTCAGCTCCTCGGCCAACTGGTCGAGTTCCTCGGTCGTGACTCCGGGACGCGCCGCCGCCGCCAGCTCGACCAGGATTTCGGCGACGATTTGACTCGCGCGCCGCATCACGGCGATTTCCTGAGGCGTCTTGATCGTGATCATGCGCGTTGCGCCTTCGCGGCGGCTCCGGACGGTTTTGGCACGCCGTCAAGCGCAGCCAGAATCCGCCGCTCTATTTCCTCGGTGCGTCCGACGCCATCCACCTGGGAGAGCAGCCCGAGCCGCCCGTAATGATCGAGCAGTGGACGCGTGCTCTCCTCGTAAACTTTTAGTCGCTCGCGCACTGTCGCCTCGGCGTCGTCCTCGCGCTGATAGAGCTCGCCGCCGCATCTGTCGCAGACGCCGGCAGTCTTCGGCGGCTCGTACGTCGTGTGATACATCGCGGCGCACTTCCTGCACGTGCGCCGTCCCGAAATGCGCTTGACGATCTCGTCGACGGGGACGATCACCGCGACGACCTTGTCGATTTTCTGACCTGCCCGCTCCAGTCCTGCGGCCAGCGCCTGGGCCTGCGACACGCTGCGCGGGAAACCGTCGAGAATAAACCCCGCTTGCGCGTCGGGTTGCGCAAGACGCTGCGCAATCAGTTGCAGCACCAGCTTGTCCGGCACCAGCTGTCCGCGATCCATGTACGAACGCGCCTCGCGGCCAAGTTCGGTTCCGTCGCGCACCGCCGCGCGCAGCAGGTCGCCGCTCGCGACCTGCGGGATACCCCACCGCGCGGACAGCGCCTGCGCTTGGGTGCCTTTGCCCGCGCCCGGCGGGCCCAGCAGGATCAGCCGCACAGTGCCTACGCGCCCCTCTTGGTCTTGACGCGGCCGCGGCCCATGAAGCCTTCGTAGTTGCGCGTCAGCAGATGGGTCTGGATTTGCCCCATCGTGTCGATCGCCACACCGACGACAATCAGCAGCGCGGTGCCGCCGAAGAAGAACGGGACGTTGAAGCGCTGGATCAGAATGGTCGGCAGCACGCACACGGCGCTGACGTAAATCGCGCCGCCCAGCGTGATTCGCGTCAACACGCGGTCGATGTAGTCGGCGGTGAAGCGCCCCGGACGAATCCCCGGGATGAAGCCGCCGTACTTTCGCAGATTGTCCGCAACGTCGATCGGATTGAACGTTACCGAAGTATAGAAATAGCAGAAGAATACGATCAGCCCAACGTAGACCAGGTCATAATAGAATCCACCCGGCGTCAGATATGCCGAATAAGGTTTGAGAAACGGCACGAACGTCGCGAGCGTCGCCGGGAAGACCAGCAGCGCCGACGCAAAAATCGGCGGGATGACACCCGAGGTATTGATCTTGAGCGGCAGATGGGAGGTCTGGCCGCCGTAAACGCGCCGACCCTGCACGCGGCGCGCGTACTGGATCGGGATGCGGCGCTGCGCGGTCTCGACGTAGACGATTCCGCCAATCACGCCGGCCGCGACCGCGAGAATGAAGATGAGCAGGAAGATGCTCATTTCGCCCTCGCGCACGAACTGCGCCGTGGTGCCGATCGCGCTCGGCAGCCGCGCCACGATTCCCGCCATGATGATCAGCGAGATACCGTTGCCGATGCCGCGTTCGGTAATCTGCTCGCCGATCCACACCAGGAACATCGTGCCCGCCGTCACCGTCAGCACCGTCATCACGACGAACCCGATGCCGGGATTGTAGACGATGCTGCCGCCGCCCGGCGCCGAGGTCTTCTCCAGCGCGATCGCGATCATCGTGCCCTGAAACAGCGCGAGCAGCACGGTGCCGTAGCGCGTGTACTGCGTGATCTTGCGGCGTCCGGCCTCGCCTTCCTTGTAAAGTTCGTCGAGGTAGGGCGACGCGATCTTCAAAAGGTCGAGGACGATCGCGACCGAGATGTACGGCATGATGCCGAGGGCGAGTACCGAGAAGCGCTCCAGCGCGCCACCCGAAAACAGATTGACCCAGCCAAACAGCGTGCCCTTGGCGGCGTCGAACAATGCCGCGAGCGCCTGGCCGTCGATGCCCGGGGTCGGCACGGCCACTCCGATGCGGTAGACGGCCAGCATCATGGCCGTGAACAGCAGCCGTCGCCGCAACTCCGGGATGCGCCCGGCGTTTGAAAACCCTTCCAGCATTTAGCTTTCGACGGGCGCTACCAACTCCGCAACGCCGCCCGCGGCGGCGATTTTATCGCGCGCGCTTTTCGAGAACGCGTCGGCACGCACGGTGATTTTACTCTTCAACTC
>DASQHV010000191.1:0-2632 GCA_035631915.1 Candidatus Acidiferrales bacterium
GATTCGAACTTCGGATTGAACCTGCCCATCGCGGATCCGGCGCAGTGAGCGAACATCAATTCGGCGACGGGGTGGAGTCCCCGTCCGGGGCGCTGAGGAGCCCTCCGGGCGGCGAACGCGCGGTGAGACGGAACGGTGCGCCGGTCTTCACCGAGAAGACCTTCTACCTCGAAGAATTCTACGGGAAGAGTCTGCTCTTCGCGCTGATACCGCCGGCCGGACAGCGTATCGCCGATCTCGATTCGCTGGTCTCGACGCTCCGCGAGCTCCGGCGCAACCAGTCGCGCTGCATCGTGATCGTCTCGCCGAGCGCGCTGCCCAAACTGATGCGCCGGTTGGGACGGCTCGCACCCAGGGAATCGCCGCCGGTCTTCAATCCCTCGGAGGGGCTGCGTTCGCGGCCGTATCCGCCTGATTCGGCGGTGGCAGAGATATGGGAGCGGCTGCGTGCGGGGTCGATTGTGGTCGCGTCGATGAGCCGCGACGACGCCGACGATCTGACGGTCTTCGCGCGCGAATTGGCGAGCCGGCTCCGCGTCTTCAAGCTGCTGATGCTCGATCGCGGCGGCGGGCTGCTTGGCAAGAACGGCGAACGGCTCTCGTTCGTCGAAGTTAAGCGCATCGGGCGCGTGATGCGCGGGGTTCGCTCGCCCGCCCGCAGAGCCATCGTACGCGCCGCGCTGCACGCGCTGGAGGACGGCGTCGGTTCCGTCAACCTGGTGGCGCCGCGCGACGTTTACGAAGAGCTGTTCAGCTTTATCGGCGCGGGCACGCTGTTCACCGAGATGCAGTACGGCTTCGTGCGCCCGGTTTCGATCGACGACTTCGAGGAGGTCGAGGCGCTGATCGTGCGCGGCCAGAACGAGGGATTCTTGCTCGCGCGCAATCCGGACCAGATCGCGAAGATTCTGCCGTCGTGCTTCGGCTACCGAATCTGCGACGAGCACCTGGCGGGGATTTGCTCGCTGCTGACCGAGCCTTACCGGCGCGACCGCGCCGGCGAAATCACCGCGATGTACACGCTGACGCGCTTCCAGGGCGAAGGTGTGGCGGCGGAACTGGTGCGCGAAGTGGTCAAGGAAGGCCGCGCGCGTCATTTGAAATACGTGTTTGCGTGCACCAGCGAGGAGCGCGCGTCGCGCTTCTTTGCGCGGCTGGGATTCAGGCGCGCCAGCGCCCGGGACGTGCCGGCAGCCAAATGGCGCAGCTACGATTCAAGCCGAATCGCCAAACTGAGTATCTTCCGCTCCGACCTGGATTGACTATTGGCCCGCGTGACTGACTATTCGATCTTATGACCGAGCAGAGCGAGAGTGCGCCCGTCGATGCGTGGCCAAGACTGATGCCCGCGGCCGCGATCGCCGCGGTTGCGATCCTGGTCGCGGTGCTGGTGCTGAACCGGCTGGGCAACGGCGACGTATGCAGCGCCAACGAGGCCGTCGAGGGTGTGTTCGTGCAGCAGATGGTCGAGCACGACGCGATTCTGTTCCCGGTCGAGAATCGCAGCGTGCCGATGTACAAGCCGCCGCTGTTTCATTGGACGGCGCTCGCGATCGATCGAATCAGCGGGATGCGCAAGGTGACCGCGTTCAATCTGCGTCTGCCGTCGGCGTTATATGCGTTGGCGGGCGCGGTGATCGCGATGCTGTTCGCGTACCGCATCCTCGGCGTCGCGGGCGCGGTGCTGGCCGGCCTGACGCTGGCCGGGTCGTATCAATATGTCGTGCTCGGACGCTTCGGCCGCGTGGACATGACGTTGTGTTTTTTCGAAACGCTGGCGCTGTTCGCATTCTTGCTCTGGCTGCCGCGGGATTCGGGCGTGGCGGGCAAACAGGCGCGCTCCGAGTCCAACGTGCCTGCGCTGTACCTGATGGCAATTGCGATGGGTCTCGGCGTGCTCGCGAAGGGACCGGTCGGCGCGATCATCCCGGGCGCCGCGATCGCAATCTTCATGATCGTCGAAGGGCGCTGGGCGCAGATTGTCACGCTGCTGGATCCCGGCGCGCTGATGCTTGGCGGCGCACTCGCTTCGAGCTGGTACGTCGCGTGTTACTTCGGCGGACAGTTCGGATTTCTGAATCGGCAGCTCGGCGCGGAGAACCTCGGGCGATTCTTCGGTGCGCTGGGCGCGATGGCGCCATGGTACTACGTCAAGCCGGCGCTGCTGAATTCGGCGCCGCTCAGTCTGCTGGTGCCCTTTGCGGCGATCTACGCGCTGGTCGCGCAAGCGCCGTCAGACTCGACGAGTTCAGGAATCTCCGACGCCGCCGGCGCGACGCGCGCGATGCGGCTGTTCGCGATCTTCTATATCGTAACCGTGGTGTTCTTCAGCCTGGCCGCATACAAACGCCGCGCGTATCTGCTGCCGGTGTGGCCGGCTGCCGCGGTGATGCTGGCGTGGTGGATTCGCAGCGCGCCTGCGTCGTGGCGGCGAAGCGCGACGTGGGGATTTGCGGCGCTCTGCTGCGGCTTGGCCGTCTTCAATTTCGTTCATATTCCGAGCTACGAGCTGAACGACTGCCTCGACGATTCGTTCCGGCGCGCCGCCGCCGATATCTCGCGCGCGGTGGCGGCGAGCGAACCGCTCTATTTGTTCGGCTTCAAGGACGAGCCGGCGCCGCTGCTGTTCTAT
>DASQHV010000192.1:0-5280 GCA_035631915.1 Candidatus Acidiferrales bacterium
GACGAAGAAGCCCTACGCGCCGACCGATGCCGAGCGCGAGCAACTGAAAAGCCTCGCGCGGTACCTGGTCGACAATCAGGACGCCACGGCCGAGGACATCGAAAAGAAGATCTACGACCTTGGGCGTGAGAACTACGACAAGCCCGGAAAGATCTTCCCTCTGATGTACCGATCGATCCTGGGGCAGGAGCGCGGTCCACGCCTCGGCGCGTTCATCAAGCTGGCTACGCCGGCGCGCGTAATCGAGCTGCTGGACGCGGCGATCGGGCGCAGCGCCTAGACGAACTGCGCAAATACCGAGTCGGCCATCTCCAGCCCGCGCGCGGTGAGAGACAGGCGTCCGCGCTCGAGCGTCAACAGGCCGTCGTTGAGCAGCGGCGTCGCGACGCGGCCGAAGATGCATTCGAAGTTGCGGCCGAAGCGCGCGTGAAAATCCTTCAGCGCGAAACCGTCGCGCAGCCGCAGATTCAGAAACACAAACTCGCCGTGCGCAGTCGCCTCGTCGATCGACTCCGCGCCGGCTTTGGCATCGCGGCGCTCGCGCACGGCGGCGATATAGCGCGCGGGGAGTTTTTCATTCCACCACCGGCGGCCGCCGAGGCCGTCGCGCGCAAAGCTGTGCGCGCCCGCGCCGATTCCGAGGTACGTTTCGCCGCGCCAGTACGCGAGATTGTGTCGCGCCTCATGCCCGGGCGCCGCGTAGTTGGAGATTTCGTACATCGGGTAGCCGCGGCGCGGAAGTTCGTCGCGCACCGCTTGATACATCGCGGCCTGCTCGTCGTTCGGCAACTGCTTGATTCGTCCGCGCTTGAGGTCGGTGAAAAACGCGGTGCCTTCCTCGAAGGTGAGGTTGTAGGCCGAGATGTGATCCGGCTCGAGCGCGCACGCGGCGCCGATATCGAACATCACCTCGGCGACGGTCTGTCCCGGCACCGCAAAGATCAAGTCGAGGTTCAGGCGATCGAAGCCGGCGCGATGCGCCATGTTTGCCGCCGCACGGGTCTCGTCTGCGCTGTGGATGCGCCCGAGGAATTTGAGCGTCGCCGGATTGAACGACTGCGCGCCGAAGCTGATTCGATTGACGCCCGCCGCGCGCATCCCGGCCAGCTTGGGCGCGTCGACGGTGCCGGGATTCGCTTCGAGCGTGATTTCCGCGTCGCGCTCGATTCCGCACAGCCGATTCGCCGCGTCGATGACGTTCGCGATCGATCCCGGCGCGAACAGCGACGGCGTGCCGCCGCCGAAGAAGATTGTCTTGATCGATGAGCCCGCGAACGGCGCCGACTGCACGCGATGCTCGAGCTCCGCGATCAGCGCGCTCGTGTAGTCATCTTCCGGCCACGTCGCCGCCGCGTGCGAGTTGAAGTCGCAGTACGGGCACTTCGACTGGCACCACGGGATATGAATGTAGAGCGAGAAACTCACGCGCTTATTCTAGCGCCCTTTGAACGTCGGCGCCCGCTTACTGAGAAACGCGTTGACGCCCTCGGCCAGGTCCTCGCTGGTCGAGACCAGCGCAACCATCTCCTTCAAGTAGTTGAGCGCGCTGACGTAGTCCATCGCGGCCGAGCCGTAGATCGCCTGCTTGCCCAGCGCCATCACCAGCGCGCTCTGCCCCTTGAGTCGCCGCGCGAGCCGGCGGACTTCCGAATCGAGTTGCGAGGTCGGCACCAGCTTGGTGATGAGATTGAGTTCGAGTGCGCGGCGCGCGTCGATTCGCTCACCGCCGAGCGCGAGCGCGACTGCAGCGCGCGGTCCGCACAGGCGCAGAATCGGCGCCATCACGACCATCGGGAACAGCCCGAGCGTGATTTCCGGGAGTCCGAACTCGGCGTTGTCGGCGGCAATGACGAAATCGCATCCAACGGCGAGTCCCATCCCGCCCGCGAGCGCGAACCCGGCGACGCGCGAGATCACCGGCTGCGGCATCCGATGAATCGTCTCGAGCAATTGCGCCAGCGCGCCGAAGTAGCGGCGTCGCGCGGGGATGTCTGCCAGCGTCGCGACTTCTTTCAAGTCGGCGCCCGCGCAAAACGCGACGTCGCCCGCGCCGCGCAGAATTGCGACGCGAACGGACTCGTCGCGCGCCAACTCCGCGAACGCCGAGTTCAACTCACCTAGCGTCGCGCTGCTGAGCGCGTTGCGCGCGCTGGGGCGGTTGATCGTTACCGTGGCGACGCCGTCGTCGCGCTCACACAGAATATTGTCGAATGCCATCGTGGCTTAATCATAGGTCGCGCAGCGCGCGCTTGTTAAGCTGCGAGCGCCGCATCCGCTACAACGCGCTTGATTCGGTCGCTATACTTTCGTGCGCGAGCACCATCTTGTCGGAAATCGCAACCAATCCACAAAACCCAGGCGTGAACTCCGGCGGGGCGCGCGCCGAGTCGGCGCCGGTCGGCGGTTCGGGCGCGAGCCGTGCGGGGACGATCGCCGCCGGCGTGTTGCTGAGCCGCATCGCGGGCCTGGTCCGCGACAGCATCTTCGCGCACTACCTCGGCAACAGCGCGACTGCCGACGCGTTCAAGGCCGGCTTCCGCATCCCGAACATTCTGCAGAACCTGTTCGGCGAGGGCGTGCTCTCCGCGTCGTTCATTCCGGTGTATGGAAAATTGCTGGGCGAGGGCGACGAGGAAACCGCGGACATGGTCGCGTGGGGCGTCGGCGCGATCCTGACGCTGGGAGTTTCGGTGCTGGTCGCGATTGGCGTGGCGGTGACGCCGTATCTGATCGACGTGATCGCGCCCGGCTTCGAAGGCGACAAGCGCGACTTGACGATTCAGATCGTGCGCATCCTGTTTCCCGGCGCCGGCCTGCTGGTCGCGTCGGCGTGGTTCCTCGGCGTCCTGAACAGCCATCACAAATTTTTCATTTCGTACACGGCGCCGGTGGCGTGGAACGTCGCGATGATCGCGGCGCTGCTCTACTACGGTCCGCGACGCTCGCAGGACGGGCTGGCGATCGCGATCTCGTGGGCGTCGGTCGTCGGGTCGGCGCTGCAAATCGCGGTGCAGGTTCCCTCGACGATGGCGTTGCTACGGAAGCATCGCATCGACTTCGGCAGAATCGCGGCGCCGCTGCGCGCTGTGTTTCACAACCTGACGCCGGTGGTCGCGAGCCGCGGCGTGATCAACCTGAGCGGCTACGTAGACAACCTGCTCGCGAGCCTGCTGCCGACCGGCGCGGTCGCGGCGTTGAACTACGGGCAGCTGCTGTACATGGTGCCGATAAGTTTGTTCGGCTATTCGGTGGCGGCGTCTGAATTGCCCACGATGTCGCGGGCGGCGGGTGCGATGCCCGATCAGATGGCGGCGGTGCTGCGCGGGCGGCTCAATCGCGGACTGCGCCAGATCGCGTTTCTTGTCGTCCCGTCATCGGCCGCGTTCCTGATTCTCGGCGACGTGATCGTCGCGATGATCTACCAGTCGGGGGCGTTCACGCGCGCCGACTCGATCTACGTGTGGGCCGTGCTGGCCGGCTCCGGCGTGGGATTGCTCGCGGCGACGATGGGGCGTCTCTACAACTCGGCGTTCTACGCGCTGTTCGACACGCGCACGCCGCTTCGCTACGCGATGATTCGCGTGGCGTTGACGCTGGTGCTCGGCTACCTGTGCGCGATTCCGCTACCGCCGATGCTCGGTATCGCGCAAAAGTGGGGCGTCGCGGGGCTGACGGTTTCGGCGGGCGTCGCGGGATGGGTTGAATTCGCGATGCTGCGCTTCGCGCTCAACCGTCGCGTCGGATGGACGGGGCTGGCGCGCACGTATCTCGCGCAGCTATGGGCGCTCGCGATTGGCGCCGCGGCGGTTGCGTTCATCCTTAAACTTGAGATGAGCGGATTCGGACCGCGCGTCGGCGGTCTCGTGGTGCTTTCGGTTTACGGAGGATTGTATCTGATCGGTGCGTGGGCGCTGTCGATGCCGGAGCTGCGACAGTTTACCGATCAGATTTCGCGCCGATTTTTCCCGTCCGCAGGCGATCGATAGTAGCACTCGTCGAGTGGCCGCCCAGAAGCGGCGCCAGCGCCACGCGTCCGCCGCGATCTTCGACAAACGCCTGCCCGTCAACCCGCTTGCCGCGCCAGTCCTCGCCCTTGACCAGCACGTCGGGCTTGACCAGCCGGATAATTTTTTCGGCGCGCGTTTCGTCGAAGACCACGACATAATCGACGGCTTCCAGAGCCGCCAGGATGCGTGCGCGCTCCGCGACGGGATAGATCGGGCGCGCACTGCCCTTGAGCACGCGCACGCTGCGGTCGCTGTTGAGCCCGACTACCAGCAGGTCCGCCTGAGCGCGCGCGAACGCGAGAATCTGGATATGCCCGGCGTGGAGCAGGTCGAAGCATCCGTTAGTGAACGCGATGCGGCGGCCGGCGCGCCGCTCGCGCTCGAGCGCGACGCCAAGTTCGTCGGCGGAGAGAATCTTGCGCTCGTAAGTGTTGTGGCTGGGGCTGAGCGCTCGCGCCAGATCCTCGCGCGTGATCACTTCGGTGCCGATGCGCGTGACCTCGATGCTCGCGGCCAGGTTTGCAATCGTCGCCGCCGACGAAAAGCCGAGCCCCGCGATGGTGAACATCCCGAACACGCTCAACACCACGTCGCCGGCGCCGGTCACGTCGTAAACCTCGCGCGGCGCGGTGGGCACGTAGGTGTCGCGGCCGCCGCGCTCGGCCAGGTACATCCCGTCGCGATCGAGCGTGATGAGGCACGCCTCGAGTCCGAGCTTGCGCACCAGGGTCTCGGCCGCCTTGCGCCACGCGCCGCGGTCGGTCAGCTGGATGCCGGTCGCAACTTCGGTCTCGTGGCGATTGGGCGTGAGCGCGGTGGCGCCGCGATAAATCGAAAAATCCTCGGTGCGGCGCGGATCGACGATCACCGGGATCTTGCGCGCGCGTGCACCGTCGATCAGAGCGCGCAGCACCGGCGTGGTCAGCATCCCCTTGTCGATGTCGGAAATCAGCACGCCGTCCACGGCGCGCAGCTCCGCCTTGAGGCGCGCGATCAGTTCGCGCTCGCGCGCGGGCTTCAGCGGCCGCGGGTCTTCCTCGTCAACGCGCAGCAGTTGCTGGGTCGCGCGATGAGCCGCCTGGACGCTGCCGAGCATCCGATCTTTTACGATCGTGGGACGGTCCGGATCGGTGAGAATCGAGCGCGTGGAAATTCCGAGTCCGGCAAAAATTTCGCGCAGCAGGCGGCCGTTGCGATCGGCGCCGATAACGCTGAGCGCGCTGACCTCCGCGCCGAGCGCGCGCAGATTCGCCATCACGAAGCCCGCGTTGCC
>DASQHV010000193.1:0-1947 GCA_035631915.1 Candidatus Acidiferrales bacterium
GGGCGACCTGGTGCAAGTCGAGGTCAGCCACGATCGGTTCCAGTCGCTTCACCTCGAGCCCGGCGCGAACGTGTTCCTGCGTCCCAAGGAACAGAAGCTGTTCGTGTACCAGATCTAACGATTCGCATGGCGGGAACCGGGCGCGCTTCGGCGCGGTTGTCTAATATGCGATGATCGATAAACTCGAATCGGCTATGAAACCAAGCGGAAGGATCCCGAACGACTCGCGGAGATCGCTAATCTCGCGGCGGAAGTTCGTCGCTGCGCTCGCGACGCTACCGGTGCTCGTGGCGCTGCGGCGCTTTGCAATCGCGCAGCGGTCGGCGTCGCCCGCGCGCGCCGGCGTGGTCAAAGTTTCGATCGTCGAATTCACCGATAGCGGCGAAAGGAAGGGACTCGTGATGGCTGACAAAGTCGTGAAGACCGATGAAGAATGGCGCAAGCAGCTGACGCCCGAGCAGTACAAGGTCACGCGCAAGAAGGGCACGGAGCGGCCATTCGCGAACCTGTACGCGGAGAATCATGACCCCGGGCTTTACCGGTGCATCTGCTGCGGCAACGCGCTGTTCAGCTCCGACACCAAGTTCGAGTCGGGCACCGGATGGCCGAGCTTCTATCAGCCGATCGCGCCCGAAAACGTCCACACCGAAACCGATCGATCGTTCTTCATGAAGCGAACCGAGGTAATGTGCGCCAAGTGCGACGCTCATCTCGGCCACGTCTTCGACGACGGCCCCAAGCCGACTGGGCTGCGCTACTGCATGAACTCGGCGTCGCTCAATTTCGTCAAGGCGGACGAGCCCAAAAAAGCCTGAGTCGCCGAGCCTGCGGCATTACTTCTGCCCTCGGCGTCGCGGTTCACAATTTCGATATTGACTGACTGAGTCAGTTTTAGTACTTTCGGCGCCGCAATGAAACGGCCCGCACCCGAACAGCGCCTCGCGGACCTGATGGACGCCGGCGTCCAGGTGTTCATCGCCCGCGGCTACCGGCGCGCGCAGATGGACGACGTTGCGCGAATCGCGCGCGTGTCCAAAGGCACCATCTACAACTACTTCGAGAGCAAGGAGGCGCTCTTCTACCTGATCGTGGACCGGGGCTTCGGCGGCGGGCCGATGCCGTCGGTGGACGAGCTGCCGATTCGCACGCCGTCGCTCAAACGAACCGTGGCGCGGTTGCGGCAGCGAATTGAAGCCGGCGGTCGGCTGCCGGCGCTCGACCGGGCACTCGCACGCCGCACCGTCGACGATCCTCGCGCCGAGCTCGAGACGATTGTCCGCGAATTCTACGCCATGACCGCCAAGACCCGTCGCGCAGCCGACCTGATCGAACGCGCAGCGATCGACCTGCCCGAGTTCGCCGATCTGTTCTTCCGACAAAACCGTCGCGGGCTGGTCGATCGACTGGCGCGTTATCTCGAACGCCGCATCGCGCTCGGCATGTTCAAGCCGCTTCGCGATCGGCGCACCGCGGCGCGCTTGATCCTGGAAACGGTGGTCTTCTTCGCACGGCATCGGCACAACGTGCCGGACTCGTCGATGATCAACGATACCGCCGCCGAAGAAACGACGGTCGAGTTTATTCTCAACGCGCTGTTGGCTGCACCGCCGACGCGCGCGTCCAGGCGATGACGCTTCGCGCCGCACCGCAATGTCGCAAATGAGCCGCAGAGAGTTCCTCACACGCGCTGCGGCTGCCGGCGCTGCCCTGCCGATGCTCGCGGACAGCATCCGCGCTGCCGAGTCCCCGGCTGTTTCCGCGGTGACCGCGCGCCCTGAAGCGACGCTGGACAGTTCGATGATTCGAAAGTTTGCTGCATCCCTGCGCGGCCGCGTAATCCTGCCGAGCGATCCCGCCTACGACTCGGCGCGACGCATCTTCAGCTGGAATCCGCTAACGGCGAAGCGCCCGGCGATGATCGTGCGATGCGGCGCGGCGAGCGACGTG
>DASQHV010000194.1:0-3411 GCA_035631915.1 Candidatus Acidiferrales bacterium
CGAGCCGGTGCGCGGCGTCGAGCTGATGGCGCGGCGGCGGCGTCGCGACGGCGCGTCGCGCGAGCTGACAAGCGGGCCGGGTAAACTGACCCAGGCTCTGGCGATCACGGGCGCCGACTACGGAAAGGATCTTTGCGGCGCAGAGCTGTATCTCGAGGAGTCGGACTTTCCGGTCGGGCGAATCGGCCGGTCATCGCGAATCAACGTGGACTACGCCGGTGAGTGGGCGGCGAAGCGATGGCGCTTTTACGAGCGCGGCAATCGCTACGTTTCTGTGCAACCGCGCGACTGAGCGGTCGCGACGTCGGAAGCGTGCACGGAAATTGCGCGAGGGCATCGATTCGCGTTCTACTGGCGTGATGGCGTCGCACGCATCGCACGACTTTCCGATCGCGCTACTCACCGACTTCGGCTACCGCGACCATTACGTGGGCGTCGTGAAGGGCGTGATCGCGAGGATCGCGCCGCGCGCGCGCGTGATCGACGTCACGCACGGCGTGCCTGCTCAGTCGATAGCGGCGGGCGCGATCGCGCTCGCGCAAAGCTGGCGGCACTTTCCGGCACGCACAGTGTTCATGGCGGTAGTCGATCCGGGCGTCGGCACGGAACGCGCGGCAATCGCGATCGAGACGAGCGCGGGCGCACGATTCGTCGGGCCGGACAACGGAGTGCTGTCGATTGCGGCAGCCGAAGCCGGGATAAAGCGCGCGGTGAAACTGACGTCGCGCCGCTATCGTCTATCAAGCGTGAGCTCGACGTTTCATGGCCGCGACATATTCGCCCCGGCAGCCGCGTATCTGTGGCGCGGGACACCCATCTCGTCACTTGGAAAATCAATCAGCGCGATCGAGAAGGTGAAGTTGCCGCGACCGCGGCAATCCGCGCGAGAGCTGCGCGGAGAAGTGATCTACGTCGACGGATTCGGCAACCTGGTCAGCAATATCGATCGCGCGGCAGCGGCGCGATTTCAAGCTTGCTTCCCCGCCAAAAGGCTTTGGGTTAGGATCAAGGGCGGCGCGGCGATGAACATTCTTGACGCATATGGTCGCGCGCCCAAAGGTGTTCCTCTCGCCACATTCGGTAGTTTCGGCCTGCTCGAGGTCGCGCTGCGCGACGGAAGCGCCAGCGCACACTTCGCGGCCGGCGCGGGCGCGCCGCTATCGGTGATCGCGAGAGCGGATTAGATGATGGAAGAAATCGCCGCACACAAGGATTCCTCGACGGTCCTGACCGATATCCCGCGGTACACGATGCAGCCGACGCAGCCGGAGTGGGCGCTGAGCAGCGCGCATATTCCGGCGACCAACCTGCTGCTCTTTTTTCTCACGATACTGACCACCACCACCGCGGGCGCATACATGGCGGGTGAGGATCTCAGCATCCTGCATCCGATCGCGGCGGTCGTTTCGTTGCGCGCGGGCCTTTCGTTCTCGATGCCGTTGATGGCGATCTTGCTCGCGCACGAGATGGGGCACTACTTGACGGCGCGCTATCACGGGGTGCCGACTTCGCTGCCCTACTTTATCCCGGCGCCGCCAATTTTTATCACCGGCACGCTCGGCGCGTTCATTCGAATCAAGGCGATGCCGCGGACGCGGCGCGTGATGTTCGATATCGGCGCGGCGGGTCCGTGGGCGGGAGTCGTGGTCGCGATTCCCGCGGTGATCGTCGGCTTGTGGCTCTCGACAATTTCGCCGATCGACAAGTCGTCGGGCGGGCTGGAGCTCGGCAACTCGCTTCTCTTTCTCGGACTGTCGCGGATGGTGCTGGGCGTCGATCCGGCGGCGGTGACCGTAACGCTGCATCCGCTTGCGTTCGCGGGATGGTTCGGGCTGTTCGTCACGTCGATAAATCTGCTGCCGGTCGGCCAGCTCGACGGCGGGCACGTGACGTACGCGTTGTTCCCGCGGCTGCATCGCACGATCTCGACGCTGTTCGTGGTCTCGTGCGTGCTGATGGTGATAGTGCCGCTCGCGCTGGGATGGGAGTTGTGGTGGGGATGGCTGCTGTGGGCGGTGCTGGCGATTGGGCTGGGTCTCGGGCATCCTGCGACCGTCGATCGCGACACGCCGCTGAATCCGCGGCGCGCACTGGCGGCGTGGCTCTCGGTTGCGCTGTTCATCGTTACGTTCAGCCCGGTGCCGTTGTCATTGGTGCAGCCGGAGCCGACGCAGATGCAGGAGCCGCGCGGGCACACGCAGGAAATTCTTGACCCCACGGCGCCGCACAGTAGAATGCCGCGACACGATTGGGGCGTGCGCATCTAACGGCGCGGTTCGCGAATCGAGAGGGCGGGGACTTTGGCTGATAGCGCGAATCAAGCCGGCGGCGGCGGCAAGCATCGCCGTCCAAGCTGGGACCAGTACTTCATGACGATCACGCGCGAGGTGGCGGAGCGCTCGACGTGCCTGCGCGCGAAGGTCGGCGCGGTAATCGTGCGCGACCGCAGTATTCTGGCGACGGGTTACAACGGCTCGCCGACCGGATTGCCGCACTGCACGGAAGTCGGATGCCTGATCTACGAATCGCGCACGCCCGACGGCGAGATCGAGCAGAATTGCTACCGGACTATCCACGCGGAAATCAATGCGATCTCGCAGGCGGCTCGCAACGGCGCCGCGATTCGCGACGCCGACATCTACGTCACGCACACGCCCTGCATCCATTGCCTCAAGGTGCTGATCAACACCGGCGTGCGAACCGTCTTTTACGCGAAGGAATACAAGCTGCATACTGTGGCGGAACTTCTGAAACCCGGCGGCATCAAGCTGGTGCACGTGCCACCCGAGCATGCGGCGGCGGTGAAGTCATGAGCTGCGGAATCTGCGCGGCAATCGATCGAATCAAGGCGGGCGAGTTTCCCGACCTGGTCGCCGAGCTGAGGGAATCGTACGTCGTGTTGGGTGACGCGCAATACTATCGCGGGTACTGCATACTGTTCGCAAAGACGCACGCGACGGAACTGTACCTGATGCCGGCGGACGCAGCGCGCGCGCTGTTCGACGAGATGCGGCTGACGGCGGAGGCGATCGCGACGGTGGTCAAGCCGTGGAAGATGAATTACGAATGCCTGGGCAACTCGGTACCGCACGTTCACTGGCATCTGTTCCCGCGCCAGGAATCAGAATCGGACGAACTGCGCCGAGGGCCGGTCTGGATGCGTCCCGAGAGCGAGCGAAGAGTCTCGCTCAACGAAAGTGAGCGCAGCGCACTGGTCGCGTCGATTCAGAAAGAGATCACCGCGCGCATTCCAAACGCGCGCATCCCCCGGACTTGAACGGCTGTCACCGCAGTTGAGGTTCTCACGCGCCACGTTCGCAGCGGCACTGATCGCGAGCGTCCTGGCCGGATGCATCCTGGCGGGATGCGGGCCGCGGCCTCTGCCCGACGCCGGCAGCCCCGGCGCGCAGG
>DASQHV010000195.1:0-11531 GCA_035631915.1 Candidatus Acidiferrales bacterium
GATCTCAGGACACTGAACCAACCTGAGGTCAGCAATCGCCCGCGCTCTCACCCAACGTTCTATCGCCCGACACTCTGCCTTCAAATCATACGTTCTAAAAACCAGTGTGCGTGTTGCGATCCTCCACATGCCCGACAAACAACCATCGCTCCGCGTAGATTCCTCGACTCCGGCAGCCTTCGCTCGGAATGACATGGGGGAGACGGATGGAGAAGAGAGGGGAGCGGAACGCGCTTAAGATCGCGCGCCGGGATTCTTCGCGTCTTCGCGCCCCACTTCCTGACAGGCCGCTTCGGCCGCATCTTAAGTCCTATACCGGGTGCAGGGGCTGGCCCCTGCCGAGGGTGCGGGGCGCGAGCCCCGCATATGGTCCGTTATGCGATGACGCCGTCGGTGCGCAGCCGCGCGAGGTCGGCCGCCGAGTAGCCGTGAGCGGCGAGCGCGTCATCGGTATGCTCTCCGACCAGCGGCGGCCGCGTGATCTTTCCGGGCGTGTCTTCGAGCTTCGCCGCCAGCCCGGTCGTCATGAACTCGCCGCGCTCCGGATGCGCGAGCCGCAGCAGCATCTCGCGGGCCGCGGTCTGCGGATGCTGGAACATCTCCTCGATCGTCAGGATGGCGCCAGCCGGAATGCCTTCGCGGTTGAGCAACTCGATCCAGTGATCGGCGGGATGTGCCGCGAGCGCGCCATTTATCTCCGCGGTCAGCGCGTCGCGATTCTTGATTCGTTTGCCGCCACCCGTGAAGCGCTCGTCGCCGGCCAGTTCCGGCCGTCCGATCACGACGACGAATTTTTTCCACATCGCCTCGTTGCCGCATGCGATGTTGAACGGGCGGTCCGACGCCTTGAAGACGCCGTGCGGCGACGACAGCGGATGGTTGTTGCCGGCCGGCCCCGGAGTCTTGCCGGTTTCGAAGTAGATGCCGGCCGACCACGTGAGGATGCTGACGATCGACTCGAGCAGCGAAGTCTCGACGCGCTGGCCGCGGCCGGTGCGATGTCGCGCCTCGAGCGCGAGCAGGATTCCCTGCGCGGAAAAAATTCCGCCGAGCAGATCGCAGATGGCGATGCCCACGCGGGTCGGCCCGCTCTCGGCGGTGCCAGTCACGCTCATCAGGCCCGACATCCCCTGTGCAATCTGATCGAAGCCCGGGAAGTCGCGCAGCGGTCCGGTCGAGCCGAAGCCCGAGATGCTGCACGTGATGACGCGCGGATTGCGCGCCGCGAGCGTTTCGTAGTCGAGCCCAATCGCGCGCATCACGCCGGGCCGGTAGTTGTCCACCACGACGTCGGCGGTGTCGGCGAGGCGCATCAGGATTTCACGTCCGGCCGGTTTTTTGATCGCGATGCGCACGCTCTTCTTCGAGCGATTGGTCGAGAGAAAGAAGTAACTGTCGGGGCCCTTGCCGTCGCCCAATTCGCCGCGCGGATTTTCGACCGGCTCGATCTTGAGCACTTCGGCGCCGTAGTCGCCGAGGATTTGCGTGCAGAACGGACCCGCCAGGTAGCGCGTCAGGTCAACTACCTTGATTCCTGTGAGCGGCGGCGACTGTGGCATCGTGGGGTGCTTCCTTTTTCGCTTTTCGTTGCTTTATCGAAATGACTATTTCATGCGTTCCGGTCGAAGTCATTTCGCACCGAAACTTGGCGCGCGCAAATCCGTCTAACGGTTGATAGTAACTGGAATTGCGGCAGTTGCGGGATGATAATCGAGCGTCGCCAATGAGATTTCCGTTTTTCAAACCAGGCGCCTGGACGCTGGGAGTTGCCGCGCTGGCCGTCGTAGTCGGAGTGTACTTCTTGCGCGGCGGCGCCGCCTCAACCAGGTTCGTTACCGCGCCGGTCACGCGCGGCTCGATCGTGCGCTCGGTAACCGCAACCGGAACGGTGAATCCGGTGATCACGGTGCAGGTCGGTAGCTACGTTTCGGGGCCGATTCAAGCTCTTTACGCCGACTTTAATTCACCGGTCAAACAGGGGCAGTTAATCGCGACGATCGACCCGCGCCCGTTCCAGGTGAAAGTGGACGCGGCTCAGGCCGCGGTCGCCAATGCGAAGGCGCAATTGGGCAAGGACACCGCCGACCTGAACTACAAGAAGATTACCTACGAGCGCAACGCCGAATTGCTGCGGCAAGGCGTGGTGTCCAAGGACTCGGTGGATTCCGCGTTCAGCACCTACAACCAGTCCAAGTCGCAGGTCGCGCTCGATCGCGCCAATATCCAGCAGCAGCAGGCCAACCTGGAGGACGCGCAGGTCCAGCTCAACTACTGCAAGATCGTTTCGCCGGTGGACGGCACCGTGGTCTCGCGCAACGTCGACGTGGGCCAGACCGTCGCGTCGAGCTTCCAGACGCCGACACTTTTTCTGATCGCCAAAGACCTGACCAAGATGCAGGTCGATTCCAACGTCAGCGAATCCGATATCGGCGACGTGCGCCAGGGACTGAGGGCCGAGTTCAAGGTCGACGCGTTTCCCGACCGTGACTTCGAAGGCGTGGTGGGGCAGGTGCGGCAGGCGCCGATCACGGTGCAGAACGTCGTGACGTATGACGTCGTAGTTGACGTGGACAATCCCGAGCTGCTGCTCAAGCCGGGCATGACCGCCAACGTCTCGATCGTGACGGCACGGCGCGACAACGTGGCGCGGCTGCCGATGGAAGCGCTGCGCTTTGCGCCACCGAACGCGACCACCAAGGACGCGAATGCGATCGACGGCAACCAGGCGAGCCGACACGCGCGCGTATGGGTGCCGGACGGCGGAGGAATTTTGCCGGTGTCGGTGACGATCGGGCTGGACGACGGCAATCGCGTCGAGTTGCTGGGCGGCAGTCTGCATGAGGGCGACAGTGTCGTCGTCGATCAGGTCACGACCGGCGGCAAGAAGGCCTCGACCAATACCTCGCCGCTCGCGAGCGGCCCGCGCATGCGTTAGCGCCATGCGTCCCGTTATCGAAATTGTCGACCTGACCAAGACCTACGTGCTGGGCGAGGTCGAAGTGAATGCGCTGCGCGGCGTCAGCCTCCGGATCGAGCGGGGCGAGTTCGTCGCGATCATGGGCGCGTCGGGCTCGGGCAAGTCCACGCTGATGAACATGCTCGGGTGCCTGGACCGGCCGACCAGCGGACGCTACATGCTCGAGGGCGAAGACGTCGCGCGACTCGACGAATCCGAGTTGGCCGCGATCCGCTGCAACCGGATCGGCTTCGTGTTTCAGAACTTCAACCTGCTCTCGAGGACCTCGGCGCTGGAGAATGTCGAGCTGCCGCTTTTTTATTCGGCGTGGACGCCCGACGGCGAGCATCGCGCGCTCGATCTGATGAAACTTGTTGGACTCGTCGGGCGCGAGCAAAACCATCCGAATCAGCTCTCCGGCGGTCAGCAGCAGCGGGTCGCGATTGCGCGCGCGCTGGTGAATCGTCCGTCGATACTGCTGGCCGACGAGCCGACCGGGAATCTCGATTCGACCAACTCGGCGGAAATCATGGACGTGCTGACCCGGCTCAATCGCGAGCAGGGCATCACGGTGATCATCGTCACGCACGACAGCGATATCGCGGCGTACGCGGACCGGATCGTCACCTTTCGTGACGGCAGTATCCTGTCGGACACGCGCAAGGATTCGGCTCGGGCGCCATCCGCGAGCGCCGACGCAGCGGCGCATCCGGCCGAAGACGCGAAGGCGGTCGACGTCGCGGATGAGGTGTGGGTGTTCGCGCGGATGGCGATGGTGGCGGCGGCGCGCGCGATCAAGCGCAACAAGATGCGCGCGGCGCTCACGATGCTGGGGATATTTATCGGCGTCGCCGCGGTGATCGCGATGGTCGCGGTGGGCGACGGCGCGAAGTCGGCGGTGCAGGCGCAGATTCAGAGCCTCGGTACCAACTTGATCGTCGTGCTGCCGGGCGCGACCACTTCCAACGGCGTCCGCGCCGGCTACGGTAGCAACTCGACGCTGACTACCGCCGACGCCGCGGCGATCAGGGCGGAGGATCCCGCGGTCGGGCTGGTCAGCTATATCGATCGCCAGGTCTCGCAGGTGGTCGCGGGAAACCGCAACTGGAGCACCAGTATCAACGGCGCCACCGCCAGTTACTTTGCCGTTCGCGAGTGGCCCGCCGAAATCGGCCGCACGTTCAGCGAATCTGAGGAAAAGTCCGCCGCCGGAGTCTGCCTGCTCGGCAAGACGGTCGCGGTGAATCTGTTCGGCGAGGGGCAGAATCCGATCGGCGCGACGGTGCGGGTCAAGAATTTTCCGCTGCGCGTGGTCGGTGTGCTCTCGGTCAAGGGGCAGTCGAACTTCGGCCAGGACCAGGACGACGTCGTGATCCTTCCGTTCGACACCGCCGAGCGCAAGGTGCTGGGCGTAGCGGCGGCGAGCGCCGCGTCGGCCAAGACCTCGGCGCTGTTCACGCAGGTGCCGGCCACCAATCCGTTCGGCAGCGCGCCCAAGATCACCGGCGTCGTGAACATGATCTACGTCAAGGCGAAGAGCGCCGACTCGGTGGACGATGCGATGGCGCAGATCAACCGCACGCTCCACGATCGCCATCGTATCCAGCCCAAGCAGGACAACGACTTCACCGTGCGCAGCCTGAGCGAGATTGCGCAGGCCTCCGAAAGCGCAACCAACGTGATGACGATGCTGCTGGCGGCGGTGGCGTCGATCTCGCTGCTGGTCGGCGGCATCGGAATCATGAACATCATGCTGGTCTCGGTGACTGAACGCACGCGCGAGATTGGAATCCGGATGGCGATCGGCGCGCGCCGAATCCACATCATGCTGCAGTTCCTGGTCGAGGCTATGATGCTGTCGGTGATGGGCGGTCTGGCGGGGATCATCCTGGGAGTGATGGTTTCTGAGCTGATTTCCGTGCTCGCGGGATGGCCGACCTTGCTCTCGCCGGTGGCGGTGGCGGGCGGGTTCATCTTTTCGGCCGCGGTCGGTGTTTTTTTTGGCTACTACCCGGCCCGCAAGGCCTCGCTGCTGCATCCGATTGAAGCACTGCGTTACGAATAAAGTAGGCATTACCGCCTCCATTCGCCCGCCCACACAGCGTTACGTTTCAGCCTTGAAATCAGCCACTTAGGCGACCCCCGCCGCGGATATTTTTGACCCTTGACCCATCAAATTGTAGGAGATAAGAACATTATGTCGGTATAAAATTGACTAACTTGACTCAGCAAAATTTAATATCTCAGAATTGGAGCGGGGCTGGCGCACTTTTTTATCAAGTTTAAGGAGGTCCGGGGGAATGGCTGCTCATTTTTGGCGACGGACGATGGTTGGTGTTGGGACTTTCGCATTTGGACTTGGGCTCGGCTGGGCGATTGCGAACGCCGCCCCGAAGCCGGGCGACGTAATCACGCCGGCGAACGCGGCACAGGTGAAAGACCTGGTGTCGCCGGGAGTTTACTACGCGGTCGGCAAGGGCATGCGGATGGAGATCGTGCCGGCGGAGCGGGTGGATTGGCCGCCTCCGTATCGGGAAGCGACGGAAAAGTATTCGCAGCAGGTGCGACTGACCAACGATCGCCACAGCATGGTCGGCTACGTCGCGGGTCAGCCGTTTCCGTTGATCGATCCGAACGATCCCGATCTCGGCAGCAAGCTCATCTGGAACAACGTGTTCCGCCCGATCTCGAGCGACGACTACGATCTGCGCTTTTACGATTGCCAGAGCGAGTACGTTCGTCCGGGGCAGGATCAGAAGATGATCGACGATATCCAGGTCGGCCACTACGCGGGGTACAACATCGTCGGGCGCACCGAGGTGGATCCGATGCCGGTCGATCCGGACTTCAAGCAGACTGGCCGGATGTGGCTGTTTGCGCTGTATCCGGTGCTCGCGCCGCAGGAGTCGCGCGGCACGGGAATTATCCGCTATCGCTACGCCGATCCCACGCGCGGTGACGACGCCTGGGACTGGACCCCCGGCAGCCGCCGCGTGCGCCGCTTGAACGAGGCGATTCTCTCGACGGCGACCGGCGCGCAGAGCTACGACCCGGATCACTACTCGGGGTTCAATCCCAAGACCGAGCAGTACAACTACAAGTACCTGGGCGAGCGGCAGATGCTCGCGTGCGTGCATGCGCAGCATTCGCCCGAAGACACGTGCCCGTACGACGGCGGCGCCACCGCATGTCCCGAAGCGTGGGAGATGCGCCATCTTTACATCGTCGACGCGACGCCGCGGCGCGACTCCAACAACCCCGGCGCGCTCGACAAGTCGACGACCGTCTACCTGGATTCAGAAGTGTGGTTCGAGCCGTACATCGACACCTACGATCAGAAGGGACATCTGTGGCGGACGCACATCTACTGGCTGGCGTATCGCGATCGGCCGGTGCCGGACGCGCGCGTTGCAATCTACCCGTTCAAGCGGGAGTTCGTAGTGGGCGCCGCGTCGATCGACACGCAGGGCAACTTCTCGACGATGTGCTATCTGCCCGGGCAGCACACGCCTGAGCGCGAATGCTGGTACATCAACATGGGCGCGATCAACAAAGACTTCTGCACGGTGAAGTCGATGGTGGCGGCGGCGCCGTAAGCGCAGGCGACTTAGACAAGCAACGCCAACCGAGTTTCGGCTATTTGGCGCGGAGTGTAGCGGTGAGACGCCGCGATGCTCCGCGCCAATCTTTTTTCCGCTACGACCGATCCGAAGTTGTGCATCATTGCGTTAATTCGCTTCATTCGGCATCGCATCTCGATCGGTTTTCCACAGAATTTCGCGCGCGAGCGTGGACAATTTTTGCGTGGCCGAATATATTCCGCACAGTTTCGCGATTGTGGGGGCACAAGTCTCGCCAACGCGAACCAGAAAAGGTCCCGTGTCCGTAGCCGGCGCGGGCGCGCCTCGCAGGTCCAACGAGTCGCTCCGCGCCGGCACCTCTTTTCGCCGGCCGCTATCCAACTATTCCACTGTCACCGACTTCGCGAGATTGCGCGGCTGGTCGACGTCGGTCCCGCGTGCGACGGCGATATGGTACGCAAGCAATTGCAGCGGCACGGTCATCAGCACCGGCGTCAGCATCCGGTTGGTCTCCGGCACCTCGATGATATCGGCGGCGACGCTGCGCAGCTCGGCGGTGACGTGATTCGTCACGGCGATGATGCGGCCCTTGCGTGACTCGACTTCCTTGAGATTCGACATCGACTTTTCGAACAGCTCGTCGTGGGGAATGATCACCACCACGGGCATCTGGTCGTCGATCAGCGCGATCGGCCCATGCTTCATCTCGCCGGCTGAGTAGCCTTCGGCATGAATGTAGGAAATTTCCTTGAGCTTGAGCGCGCCTTCGAGCGCGACCGGGTAGTTGATGCCGCGGCCGAGAAAAAGGAAATCGCGGGCGGGGGCATACTTGAGCGCGAGCTGCTGAATCTGCGGCTCGGCCGAGAAAATCGCCTCGATTTGAGCTGGGATCGCGAACGCGGGCTTGAGCAGCCGCTCCGCGTCGGCGTCGACAAGGCGGCCCATCCGCGCCGCCAGATGAATCGCGAGCAGGTAGTAGGCCTCGAGCTGGGTGAGGAAGCATTTTGTGGTCGTGACGCTGGTCTCGGGACCACATCGCGTGTACAGCTGCGCGTTGGCTTTGCGGGCGATCGACGAATCGACGGTGTTGGTGATTGCGAGCAGATGCGCACCGCGCGCGCGTCCTTCGTCCATCGCGGCCAGCGTGTCCGCAGTCTCGCCCGACTGCGACACGGCGATGATCATCGTGCGGCGGTCGATCGGAGGGCGGCGGTAGCGGAACTCCGAAGCGTAGTCGACCTCGACCGGAATGCCGGCGAATTCCTCGATCATGAACTTGCCGATTTGCGACGTAATCCACGACGCGCCCGCCGCGACCATCACGATTCGCCCGATTTCGGCGGGCCCGCCTGCGGGCAGCAACTCGGATTCGAAGCGTACTGATGGCGCGCCGGCGTTCGCGCGTCCGGCCAGCGTATCGATCCACGCCTGCGGCTGGTCGTTGATTTCCTTGCGCAGGTAGTGGCGGAAACCGCCGCGGGTGGACGCGACTGCGTCCCACTCGATCTGGCGCGCGCCGCGGGTCACGGGCGTGCCGTCGAAGCGGGTCACGACGATCGCGTTGGCGCTGACCTCGGCAATCTCGCCGTCCTCGAGGACAATCGCGCGCCGAGTGTGCTCGAGAATCGCCGGGATGTCGGAGGCGATGAAATTTTCGCCGTCGCCGAGCCCCAGCACCAGCGGCGTCGCGGTCTTTGCGGCGACCAGCTTGTCTGGCTCGGTTTCGGACAGCACGACGATCGAAAATGAACCGCGGAGCCGCGTCACAGCGGCGCGCACGGCGGCCGTCAGTCCGCGCTCGCTTTTGAGATTCTCCTCGATCAGGTGCGCGATGAGCTCGGTGTCGGTCTCCGAGCGCAATTTGTGCCCGCGCGCGGTGAGTTCAGTGCGCAGGTCGACGAAGTTCTCGACGATTCCGTTGTGAATGACGGCGACCGGGCCGGCCTTGTGCGGATGCGCGTTCTCTTCCGATGGGCGGCCGTGCGTGGCCCATCGCGTGTGCCCGATTCCGATGTTGCCGGCGAGCGGCGAGCCGGCGAGCAGGCGGCGCAGGTTGTCGAGCTTGCCGGTGGCGCGGCGAAGATCGAGCTTGCCGGCGCCGCCGATGGTCGCGAGTCCCGCGGAGTCGTAGCCGCGATACTCGAGCCGGCCGAGTCCGTCGAGCAGAATCGGGCAGGCCTCGCCCGGTCCTACGTAGCCGATTATTCCACACATAGATTTCCACGCTCCTCTTCGTTTTCGCTGGTTGCGGAGTTGCACCCTCGCGCGCGAAAAGTGCCCGCGCACGGCTTCGGGGAGCGATACGACTACATCGTGCACACGGGTTTCCGCGCGCAATCCAACTCGCGATGAAACGGTCCAAGCGGGAGAGTTTAAGGGGTCCGAACCAGGGCCTGATGCCCTGTCACGCGAGGCGCGGTTTGTCGTGCGGTCGCCCGCACGGTTTGTCCGCCTCTAACGACTGTGGAGCCGGGAAGCCATCCGCCGAGTCTTTCGATGCTGCTTCCACCTCGTCAACTCAGGAGCCGAACGTGGCTGCTGAGTCCTGGCGCTACTCTCTCAAATGTAATCTGGTCTGCCGCGTCACCTCGCGATTGGACAGTCTCTGCGCATCGCGCTCCTTGGCCCTTGATTATTGCGGCGTGGGCGTCCGAGTTCAAGGAGTGGATTCTGTTGGATGCCGAGGGACGCAGAACGCGCGTCGGATCGCGCGCCGGGATTCTTCGCTCCGCGGACTCCGCTCAGAATGACACAAAGAGTAACCGCTACTTCAGCGCCGAAAATGACGTCGGCATCAGGATGCTGTTGGTGATCGACGCGACGATCGGGCCGCCGTCGGCCTCGCTCTTCGCGCGCGCCTCGATCCATTCGGGATCCGAAGCAAAAGCCGCGAACCGCTTGTCGCGATCGGCCAGCGACTCCCACGCCAGCATGTAAACGAGGTCATTGCTCGATTCGCCGATCGCGACCGTCCAGAAGCCGACCTGCTTGATGCCGTGCTTCTCGAACAGTCGGCAGGTGACGGTGCCGAACCGTTTGATGATCGCGGGCAGCCGTCCCGGCACACAATGATAGACGCGCAATTCATAGACCATCAGGGTCCTCCTTGAAGAGAGCTTCGCACTAGTCTTTGCTCGCCTTGCTGCGCTTGAGGGTACCGTCGGGCGAGTCGCCGTGACGCTTGCGCCAAGCGGCCATCCAGCCGACTTTTTCGCGCTGCGGATGATGCGACATGACGAGCGCGCCATCAGCCACCTCGCGCACGATCGTCGTGCCGGACGCCACGTAAACGTCGTCGCCGACCTTGACCGGCGCAATCAGCTGCGTGTCGCATCCGATCATACATCGCGAGCCGATGTGCGTGTGATGCTTGTCGTAGCCGTCGTAGTTAACCGTGATGACGCCGCATCCGACGTTGGTGTCGGCGCCAATCGTCGTGTCGCCGAGGTAGCTAAGATGGCTGGCCTTGGTGCCGCGTCCGATGCGCGCCTTCTTGGTCTCGACGAAATTGCCGATTCGGTTGTGGCCTTCGAGTTCGGTGCCGGCGCGAAGATTCGCAAACGGGCCGATCTCAGACTGCTCGCCTATCACGCAATCCTCGGCGCGGACGCCGAGCTTGAGATGGCATCGCGGGCCGACGGTGACGTTGCTTAGCCACGCGGTGCCGTCGATTCGCACGCCTTCGCCGATCCGGGACTTGCCGAGAATCTGCACGTTGGGGCCGATGATACAGTCCGGCGCAATCTCGACTTGCTCGGAGATGTACGCCGTCGCGGGATCGACCAGCGTCACTCCCGACTCCATCAGCTTGCGATTCACCGAGGCTCGAACTTGGGCTTCCATTTGCGCCAGCTCCTCGCGCGAGTTGATCCCGGCAAACGCGCTCGCGTCGCCGGCCACCCACGCCTCGACTTTTTCGCCGCGCCCGCGCGCGATCGAAACGATATCGGTCAGGTAGTACTCGTTCTGGTCGTTGTCGGACTTTAGCTCTGCGAGCCATTCGCGGAGACGAGAGACGCGGCTCGCGCAGTAGTATCCGGCGTTGATTTCGCGGATTTGACGCTCGCGCGGAGACGCGTCGCGGGCCTCGACGATTTTCTGCACCGCGCCGGATTTGTCACGAACCACGCGTCCGTAGTTTGCGGGCTCGTCGACGACCACCGAGATGAAGCCGAGCGCCGCGCCAGCGTCGCGCATGACGGCGCGGAGTTTTGCGTTCGACTCGTCCGCGAGCGGCGGCATGTCGCCGTAAAGAATCTGCACGGGTCCGTCGAAATCGGCGGGCAGTGCTGCGACTGCGGTCCTGGCCGCGTCGCCGGTTCCGCGCAGCTGCTTCTGCGCCGCAAAGATGAATCGCGCATCGGGCAAATTGGATCGCAGCGCGGCTTCGACTTCGCCCGCCTGATGGCCGACCGCGACCACGATTGGAGAATCGGTTGCGGCGCGGGCGGCGAGCCGGCGAACCAGGCGCACGATGATCGGCTCGCCGCAAATCTCGTGCAGGACCTTGGCCCGCCGCGACTTCATCCGGGTGCCGAGGCCCGCGGCGAGCACGATCGTCGCGACGCCTCGCTCAGCGCTATTCGTACTCACCGAAATTGGAAACCTTCCAACTGTTGGCGTCCTTGCGCGCCGTGATCATCCAGTTGCGCTCGAACGAGCCGCCTTCGGGGACGTCGATGGTCGCGCGAAACAGGAACTCGACGTGGTCGGGCGCGTCGCGCTGCGCCTTGAGCTTGTAGTGCACGGTGGGCTTGCGGGTGTTGGCGTCGATCCTCTGTCCGGCGGTCAGCTCAATCTCATGGTGAAGTTTGTCGAGCGCGAGGCCGGTGCAATAGGGTTCGGCCGCCTTCAAGTCGATGGCGACGTAGTACTGATGGATGAAGCGATCGACGACGCCGCGCGCGCTGTTGGGCGAATGGCATCCAAGTGCGACGACGATCGCGAGCGCCAACAACGTAGTGCGCGCCGCGTGGCGCGGCAGGTAAACGGAG
>DASQHV010000196.1:0-4117 GCA_035631915.1 Candidatus Acidiferrales bacterium
CCGGCGTAAACCGCCTCGCCGGTCGAGCCGACGCGGGCGGCGTCGGAAGCGATCGAGACAATTTTTCCAGCACCACGAGTTTGCATGCGCGGCGCGATTGCTTTGCAGCAGTTGAGCACGCCGCGGAAATTGATCGCTATCAGGCGGTCCCACAGCTCGGGACCTGTTTCGACGAACGGCTGCACGACGTCCCATCCGGCGTTGTTGACGAGGACATCGATCGGCCCGAGTTCGTGCTCGACGCGATCAGCTGCCGCGATCGCCTCGTTCAAGTTCGCAACATCGAGGCGTACCGCTATCGCGTTAGCGCCGGTCGCGGATATTTCCGCAGCCGCGCTCGCCGCGGCGTCGGTCTGGATGTCCGCCAGCGCAACCTTTGCGCCTTCGGATGCGAGCCGCACTGCGATTGCGCGGCCGATACCGTTTGCGGCGCCGGTTACGACTGCGACTTTTCCTTCAAGTCTCTTCATGATTTCTTCGATGACCTAGTTAGCGATCCATCCGCCGTCGATCACGAACGGTGCGCCGGTCGCGAAGGTGCATTCGTCGCTGGCGAGGAACAGCGCCGTGTGCGCGATCTCGTCGGCTTTACCGACGCGGCCAAGAACGGAACTGCGTTGAATGAACCTGGGTTGCAGTCCGGCCGGTCCCGTAATCCGATCGACCATCGCAGTCTTGATGACGCCCGGACAGATGCAATTGACGCGAATGTTGTAGCGTCCGTACTCGAGCGCCGCGACCCGCGTCAGTGAAATGACGCCGGATTTGGCGGCGCAGTAGGCGGCCGCGCCTTTGATGCCGACCATCCCGGCCACCGACGCGGTGTTGATGATTGCGCCGCCGCCGCGCTCGATCATTTTCGGTAGCGCGTACTTCATGCCCAGCCAAACGCCGCGCAGGTTGATTGCGATCACGCGATCAAAGGCGTCTTCGCTGAGCTCGGCCGTGAAGCCCGACTCGCCTTCGATGCCGGCGTTGTTGTAAAGCACGTCGAGTCCGCCGAACGCTTTGACTGTTTCCTCGACCATCGCGCGCGCGTCTTCCGAGTTGGAAACGTCGGCACGCAGCGAGACCGCGCTGCCTCCCGCCGACTTGATGGCTGCGACCGTCTCGGCGGCCGACGCCGCGTTTACGTCGATTGCCGCGACTTTCGCGCCCTCGCGCGCAAACAGTGCCGCAGCCGCGCGACCCATCCCAGAGCCAGCGCCAGTGATCAGTGCTACCTTTCCTTGAAGTCTCATCGTCGACTCTCCAGATTCTGAAAATAGTTCGCAAAATCGATATTCGGAGACTAGCGCACTCGGCGCGGACGCTGTTAGCGCGTTTTACAAGCGCGGGCGTCCTTGCTACGGCACCTCCTTATCAAGGCTCGGCGCCGCGCGCCGGGCCGGGGAGAACTTCACGATGCGATTCGATGGCAAAGCAGGGTTGGTAACGGGAGCGGGATCGGGAATCGGGCGCGCTACGGCGTTGGGATTTGCGAAGCTGGGCGGCGCGATCGCGATCGCCGACATCAACGGCGAGAATGCGAAGAAGGTTGCCGCGGAGGTTACGGCCGCAGGCGGCAAGGCGATCGCGATTGTCGCGGACGTCACCCGCGCCGCCGATATCGACATGATGATCGCGAAGACAACTTCGGCGTTCGGGCGCCTGGATTTTCTGCACAACAACGCATTCGGGATGCCGGTAGCGCAAACGAGTACCCAGACGGCGACGCGAACCGCTGACGTCGACGACCAGGTCTGGGGGCATATGCTCGACGTCGGCTTGACGGCAGTATTCCGCGCGATGAAGCGAGCGCTGCCGGTGATGCGTGCGCAGGGCGGCGGTGCGATCGTGAACACGGCGTCGATTTCGGGGCTGCGCGCCGATTATGGAATCGCGGCCTACAATGCGGCGAAGGCGGGCGTGATCAACCTGACGCGCGTGGTCGCGATCGAGTACGCGCCCTATGGGATTCGCGCCAACTGCATCTGTCCCGGCGCGATCGACACGCCACTGCTCGCGCCGGCGCTCGAGCAGCCCGGGTTCCATGACGCATTCAAGGCGACGATTCCGATGGGGCGCCTCGGGCGCCCCGAGGAGATGGCAAACGTAGTACTGTTCCTGGCGTCGGACCTCGCGTCATTTGTAACGGGCGCCGCATTCGTCGCCGACGGCGGACAGACCGCGAAGACCGGCAGTCCGTCGTTCATGCCGGAGTGAATTGGTGATCGAGTCGAGCGCGGCTTGAGGCGAAGTGCCGCGGACGAAGTCACGAACTCGTTCCGTGACTTCGCCCGCGTGCAGCGCCTATTCTTTTACCGTAGTGCTTCCGGCGGGTGCGTAGAGGCTCTTCATCTCGGCGTGGATCTGATCCAGCTTCGATTTGGTCTGCGACATCCCTTTCAACTGGTCGGGCGTCAGCAGGTTTCGAATCGCGATTGCGTCCTGGAGCTGCTCCTGCGCCATCTGATCCTTTATCTGCGTGATCTGCTGGAGCGGACCGGACAAATCGCTCGCGCTGACCGGACCGGACGACACGTACTTTGCGACAAGTTGTTCCTTCGCCGTATGGAGCTGCTGCCACTCCGTCTTGCGGGTTGTGCGCCGACTCGAAATGATCTGCCGCAGTTGCGCCTTTTGCGCGTCCGTCAGGTTCGCGTTCTTCAGCAGCAGTCGCATCGGGATTCCGAGCGACGCCGCGTCGCGATGCATGTGGCCGTGTCTCGCGGTAATGCTGGACGACGCAATCTGCGCCGCGCCTGCGACCAGACCTATAGTCAGAATTGCGGGCACCAGTACTCGAAAATATTTTGAAAACATGACAACTCCTTGAGTGTTCACCGTCTCTCGCAAGGCGAGCGATCGGACTCATCACTAGAATACGCGCGCCGATTTTCGCGGTTACGAGCGCAAATGGCGGCGTGGGGCTTAGTGAAAATCGTGCGAGGGCGGCATGACGCCGGGAATCGCGATTTCAGAAAAACGCCGCGCGCGAATTGCGGTAACGCCGTCAACGGTCTGCAGCACGCCCTCGGCCAGCAGAATTCCAACGCTGCGCAACAGCAGCCGGTTTTTCTGAAACAGGTCGGGCGTGACGATCAGGTTTGCGATTCCCGTTTCATCTTCGAGCGTGACGAACAGGAAACCCTTCGCGGTGCCGGGACGCTGGCGCACGATCACGACGCCGGCGGTCTTGACCCAGGATTGGTGTTGGGCGCGAGTTAGGTCGTCGGCGCTGAGAATTCCGCGCGCCTTCAAATCCGCGCGCAGATATTTCATCAGATGTGGTCCGGTGGTGAGTCCGGTCGCGGCGTAGTCGGCGAGCGTTTCGTCGAGCGACGACATTTTCGCGAGCGGAACTTCCGCCTGCCGCGGCGCTACCCCGGCGAGCAGGCTTTTGGGGTCGCGCTCGAGCGCAGCCGCGTTCCACATCGCGTCGCGCCGCGCGAGGCCGAAACTGGCGAACGCGCCCGCGTATGCAAGCGCGTCGATTTCGCGCCGGTTAGGACCGACGCGCGCAGTGAGATCGGCAATCGAATCGAATGCACGGCGCGTGCGCTCGCTTTCAATCCGCAGACCGACTTCCTCGCGCAGGCCGGCGACATAGCGCATCCCCATGCGCATCGCGAGGGTAGGGCGGCCGCCGCGAACAGATCGCTCAACAGTGCAATTCCAGTTCGACTGCGTCACGTCGACCGGCAGCGCGATCGCGCCGTGACGCTCGGCGTCCTTGACCAGCGTCGAAGGATGGTAGAAGCCGAGCGGGTAGCAGTTGAGCATCGCGGCAAAGAACGCGGCGGGGTGATGATACTTCAGGTACGCCGACGCGTAGGCGATCAGCGCGAAGCTGGCCGCGTGCGATTCCGGGAATCCGTACAACGCAAACGACGTGATCGAGCGCACGATATCGTCGGCAATGCTGCCCGTCATTCCCTGCCGCGCCATCCCCGCGCGCAGCCGCGCTTCGATTTTTTCCATCCGCTCGGCGGACCGCTTGAAGCCCATCGCGCGGCGCAATTCCTCGGCCTCGCCGCCGCTGAAGCCCGCCACCGTCATCGCGATGCGCAGCAACTGCTCCTGGAACAACGGAACGCCTAGCGTGCGGCGCAAGATCGGCTCGAGCGACGGATGC
>DASQHV010000197.1:0-8011 GCA_035631915.1 Candidatus Acidiferrales bacterium
GCGAGCGACTGCCCGACACCGGATCGGTCCGTATCCACATGACGCACGCCGGGCGCTGCACGGTGAGTTTCGTCGCCGACGATCTCGCGCAGGCCGGCTTCAGCTTCTATCGACTGGTGCGTGTCGATTCGGCGCCGGTGAATTCCGTCGCGCGGACGTCGAATTCGATTGAGAACGAGTTCTTCCGGCTCATGGCGACGCGGCGCGGCCTGGAGATTCGCGATCTCAAGCGAGACCGCACGATGGAACTGTACTTCGAAGACGCGGGCGACCGCGGCGACGAGTACAACTTCGACCCGGTGTCGACCGACGCGCCAATAGTGGAGCCGGTTTCGTTGTCCGCGCGGGTGACGGGCGACAGCGGGCCGCGTCTGCGAATCGAAGTCTCGATGGTCTTCCAGGTACCGGCCGCATTGAGTGACGACCGAAGTTCGCGAGGGTCGGCTACGGAACCGCTGGCGATCGAGCTGGTCGGTACGCTGCATGCGGGGCTCGAGCGCGTCGATTTCGTCGCCGAAGTCGAGAACCGCTCGCGCGACCATCGCCTGCGTGCCGCGCTGCGAACGCCGGTCGTCGCCGCTGACGCGGTGCACGATACGAGCTTCGGCGTGATTCGCCGCGCGCTGGAGGCGTCGGAGCCGCGCGGCACGGAAGACATTTACCCGACGGTGCCGCAGCGGTCGTTCACCGCCGTTGAGGGTACAGTTTTTTCAGCCGCGCTGATGGCGCGGGGGCTGCTCGAGGTGGAGGTGCGCCGCGAAAGCGCGGGAGCGACGATTCTGCTGACGCTGCTGCGATGCGTCGGATGGTTGTCGCGCTCCGACCTGGCGACGCGGCGCGGCGGCGCGGGACCAGAACTGGAGACGCCGGGCGCGCAGGAACCGGGAGCGCATCGCTTTGAATTTGCGCTCACGACATTTCAGGGCAGCTATCTCGACGGCGACGTAATCGCGCGAGTCGAGGCCTACACCACGCCGCCGCGAGTTTTCCGCGGCGCCAGCGCCGGCGCGAGCGGCGGGCTGGAACTGGTGCGATGCGACAACGCGCGAGTCGTGTTTTCGACGGCGCGGCCGCTCGCGCGCGCCGGTGCGTACAAGGTGCGGGCCTACAGCGCGTCGCCGCTTCCAGAGCGGGCGCGCTTCACCTTCGGCGCCGAGCGGAGCGCGCGCATGGTCGATCTGGCGGGACGTGCGGCGAAGAGCCAGCGCCTCAAGCGCTCGCGCGACGGATCGATCACGATTGAGATGCGGCCGTTTCAGATCGTGACCTTCGAGGTGCGAACGCGCCGCACGCGGAGGTCGGGAAAATATTTTTCGCCGACCGCCAAAAAAGATTGATCGAAAGCGCGATCCAAGTATCTTGTTTAGCTCGGGCGCGAATCCGGTGGGACGGACGATCGGCGCCAGTGGGGAACGTGAGCGTCGAAAAAAAAAGAGGGAGCTTTGGCGGAAGCATGAACGAAAAGGCCACGGTACGTACCGTGTATGATTTCCCCGTCGCCGCGCACCTGTGCAGAGACGGGGCAGTGCGTTACGTCAAGCTGGTGCGCCGCAGCGGCCAGCAGCCCAACGGCACCTGCCAGCAGTGCAAACTGTCTTTCCAGTATCGAAAGCCCAAGCCCTCCAGCGTGCGCCACTCCGAGGGCGAGGGCATCGTGCACTTTTAGAAACCCCCGGACTTAAGGAAATGCGCGCCGCTCGCGCGGCGCTACTTTTTGGTTCGCGCGGAAGCGACCGGAGCGCTGGCGCGCGCCTTGACCAGCATGATCGGCGGGCCCTTGTAGTAGCGCGCTGCCTCGTCGCCGACGAAGTTCCATCCGTCGCGCGGATCGAACCAGACATGCAGCCGTGGGACGAAGGCCGCGACGATCAGGTTGAACCATCCGAAGTCCGGGCGCACCTCGACGCGCAAGGCCAGCTCACGATACTGCGCCCATACTGCCTCGCCAGGATCGGACTCGACGCTGATCGCGTAAATTTTCGGACTGGGCGCGCAATTGAAGGCGTGAAGTTGTAATACCCCTTTTTCGCCCGCGCGCAGATAGCGCTGAATCGGAATAACGACGCTCGCGCCCGCCCAGGTATCCGCCGGGATGCTCAGCTCCGCCGCCTGCTCGCTCTTCTGCGGGCCCTGGTTGTCGATGCAGATACCGTGGCCGGATTTGAGGTCGACGTGCGCGCGCTCCTGGATCGAGCCGTCGGCGTTGTAGAACGTGTGATCGAATTCGACCAGCCGTGGCAAATCTGCGCCCGGGTTAAGTTCCAGGTTTGCGGTCTCGACGTCGGTCAAGCCGCTGTAGTAGCGATTCTCACCGCGCAGAACTGCGCGGTCGCCATGGGACTCGATGCTGTAGCGGCTAGTGCCGAGCGGCGTTGAGCTGGCCGGATCGACAATCGTGAAGTTGGTCGGCGGGAAATTCAGCGAATCGTCCGCCGGTGCAAGTCGCGCGGATGCGAGAAACAGCAGTGCCGCGAGCGCTACAAGAGTCGCACGCCGCGTTGCGATGCCAGCAAATCGATCAGTCGCGCCGAGTTTCATCGCGTTAGACTTTTCGCACTTGCGATTGGCGCGCCGGTCTGGGACGTTGATCGCATCTTGAGATTGTCTGTCCGCAGATGAAACAACACAACCCCACTGCGAGCGCGTCTGCCGGCGCCGGCCAGGCCGCGTTTCCGCTGGTGCGCGAGGGCAGTTACCTGTGGGTGCTGCTCGCGATGCTGGCGTCGGTCACGGTGTTCGAGGGTTACGACGCCACCATCTTTCACCTTTGTACGCCTGACATCGCGCGCACGTTTCACCTCGACGATCGCGCTGTCGGGCTGATGGCGTCGGTGGTGCGGCTGGGCGGGATGCTCGCGTTTTTTGTGGTGATGTACTCCGATCGTGTCGGTCGCAAGCCGGTGGTTGCGGCCACGGTTTTATTTTACACGCTGTTCACCCTTTTCACTGCGCTGTCGCGAGGGCTCGGGACGTTCACGCTGTTTCAAAGCGGCGCGCAAATTTTTCTGTCCGCGGAATTCGGCGTCGCGATCATCATGATCAGCGAGGAGTTTCCGGACAGCGCGCGCGGGCGCGGCGTCGCGATGCTGCACGCGGTTGGTCTGCTGGGCGTGATCGCGGGCGGATTGCTGTACGGGATCGTTGCGGATTCGCGCTGGGGCTGGCGTGGCATGTACTTCATCGGGATCCTGCCGCTGCTGATGGTAGCGTTTTTTCGTCGTGGAATTCGGGAGACGCTGCGCTACGAACATCTGCGCCGCCAGCGGACGAATTCACCAGCGCCGGATGCAGGAGCGGTCGCGGCGCTGCGGCTAGCCTTCGACGCGTTTCGCGGACCGTATCGCGAGCGCCTCGTCCTGGTCGCATTGTTGTGGAACTGCGTGGGCCTGGTCGGCGCGCCCGCGGTTACGTTCTTCAGCCTCTACGCCAAGCGCGACCATCACTGGACTTCCACTGATATTGGCCACGCCGTTGTGATCGCATACGTGATTGGCACGCTCGGACATGCCTTGGCGGGCTGGATGCTTGATCGAGTGGGCCGCAAGTTTACCACGGCGAGTTCTTACGTGATCGGCGCGGTCGCGATTCTGATTCTGTTTCAAAGCTCGACGCATCGATCGATCCTGACCGCGATGGTCGTCACGGTGGTTGCGTTCCAGGCGGCGCGCACCGCCACCGCCACCTACTCGGCGGAATTGTTTCCGACCGAGATCCGCGCGACGTCGTACAGCCTGACGGTAAACCTGTTCGGGCAAATCGCTGGACTGTTCACCCCGCTGATCATCGGCACGTTATCGAAGTCGGTTGGCGGACTCGGCAACGCGGTCGCGATCGCGTCGATCGGTCCCGTGATCGGCGCGATCTTGATCTGGCGCTATGCGCCGGAGACGCGTGCGATGCGTCTCGAAGACGTGTCGCCGGCCGCCGCCGCCGACTGAAGGTGATCGCGGCGCGCTCCATTGCCGCTTGAAGGGGACTCGATGCTCGATTTCGTGCTCGGCGCAAATCCCGACATCAAGAGTCTGCAGGCGCGATGCGCCCGCATGCTGAATCGCGCGGGAATTTCGGCGAACACGGCGACGATGCTCGCGTTGTTCACGGGAATCGTGGCGGGCATCGAGTTTGGGCGCGGCCACACGCTTGGCGGTATCGTCGCGCTGGTGGTCAGTGCGGGATTCGACGCAGTTGACGGCGCAATCGCGCGCGAGTGCGCGACGCCGAGCGCGGTCGGCGGCGTGCTCGATCTCACGAGCGATCGTGTGGTCGAAACGTTCGTGATCGTCGGCATCGCGTGGCGCGATCCTGCGCTGTACTTCCCTGCGCTGATGCTGGTGGGAAGCTGGTACGTCAACATCACGCTGTTTCTCGCTGTCGGCGCGGCGCTCGATCGTCACGGTCCGAAGCTGATCGAATATCCGCCCGGGCTTCTGGAGCGCACCGAAGCGATCATTTTCTTCGTCGTTCTGGCGACGGTCGAAGCTAGCGGCTGGATGCGTCCGCTTGGCCCGATGCTCTGCTATGCGATGACGGCGCTGGAAATCGCGACCGGTGCGCAGAGGCTGGCGTTCGGCCTCAGGATGCTGCGGACGAATCAGTGAAACCACTCAGCCGTGGGACTTGAGCAACGCGGCGAACTTCGACAACTCGGCGCGATTCAAATCCGACACGACCCAGCAGTTCATTCCCGCGATCGTCAACTGCTCGACGTTGTAACCGCGCTGGGTCTCGATTCGTTCGACGCTGGTGGTGTCGCGCGCCGCGGGCCACATGAATACGTTGATCACGTGCTTGCCGCGCTGGTACACGAGCGCCGCGACCGGCCGCTCGCCGAGATAGTCGAGTCGCCCGCCCACCAGGGGGAATCCGTCTTTTGAAAAATCGGTGACAGGCGGTGAAAAATCCAGCTTGCCGTCGAACCACGGCTTGACCGTGTGCTGATCGGTCGACGCGACGTCCATCAGGTGCGAGGCCATCAGCGATCGCACGTGACTGGTGACGACTTCGCGCGCGAGCTGTTGCGTTTCGGAGGGGCCCATCGCACGCGGCGCAAACATCAGCGCCAGGATCGCAGCCGCGCCGAGCGGCAGAAGGAGTCGCATCGAGCGTCGGTAGGCGCCGGGCGGTCGCTGCGAAGAGGCCGGCGTGCTGCCGGGAGCGATCGCGATCGCGCGGCGAGTCTTTTCCTTGAGCTCGGCGGGAGCCTGATAGCGGAGCGATTCGTCTTTCAGGCGCGCACGCAGAGCAAGCATCGCCGAGTACTCGGGCGTGCATCGCGGGCAATCCGCGATATGGCGTTGCACTTCGAGGTCGCGCGCGAGATCGAGTTCGCCGTCGAGATGAGCGTGGAGCAGGATGCGCGCGTCGTCGCAGTTCACGTCACGACTCCTTTTCGATTCGCGCCCTGAGTGAGCGCGCGAGCTTGCCGCGCGCGCGGGCCAGCCGCGACATCACGGTGCCGATCGGGACGCCGGCGGCGTCGGCGACTTCCTTGTAGGAGAGTCCCTCGATGTCGCGCATCACGATCACCTCGCGAAATTCATCGCTGAGCTGCTCGAGCGCCGCGCGGATCGCATCGCCGTCGGCCTGGCGCATCGCATTCGCTTCGAGTCCGGCGTCCGCGGAATCTGCGGCATGCAGGTTCTCGTCGAATTCGGCAGGCGGGTCGGCGCCGCGATTTCGCTTCAGCCAGGTGAAGGCGGTGTTGCGCACGATCGCAAGAATCCACGCGCGCGCGTCGCCGCCGCGATAACCGCGCGCGAACCTGAGCGCGCGCAGGTAGGCCTCCTGAACGATGTCCTGCGCGTCGTGGTCGTCGCGCACGATCCAGTTCGCAAGGTTGAACGCGGCGTCGAGATGGGGCAGGAACGCGGCCTCGAAATCGACGGCTGTGGTTGCGTCGGGCAAACAGGTCTCTTTTGCTCGGGTAGCTCGTTTAGTTGCAGACCGCGAACGGCGCAATTTTATTCCCGCGGCGATAATCGGCTCAAACGTGGGAATTTCCCCGCGCTCGCCGGGTCTAACGGGTGAACGCGCATTTTCGCGCGCAGATTGTCCGCACCCGGCAGATCGGAGGCCAAAAGTGAAAAACAATTTCGACAGGCGATCGTTCCTGCGAGTCGCCGGAACGTCACTGGGAATCGGCGCGCTATACAGCGTGTTTCCGGCGCTGACGCGCGCACACGGCGCCGACGCCGTCACGCGCACGCTGGCTCAGCTCAACGGCGAGGCGCCCGCGCCATTCTCGTTCGTCCAGCTGAGCGACACGCACGTCGGCTTCAACGGGCCGCCCGATCCGCTTGGCACCAAGGCGTTTGAGAGCGCGGTGGCGACGATCAACGGGCTCAAGAACCGGCCCGAACTGGTGATCGTCACGGGCGACCTGACTCACGACGCGGATTCATCGGACGAACACGCGAAGCGCTTCAAGCTGTTCAAAGAGATCGCGGGCAGGATTGGCGGCGCGCAGACCAAGGTCGTGCCTGGCGAGAATGACGCGGCGCTCGACGGCGGCGACATGTTCCGCGAGCACATGGGGCCGACGCACTACTCGTTCGATCATCGCGGGGTGCATTTCATCGCGCTCGACAACGTTTCGCGCGGACGGCCGGAAGTCGGCGTCGAGCAGTTGGAGTGGATGAAGTCGGACCTCGCGCGGTTTCCGAAGAGCGCGCCGATCGTGGTCTTCACCCATCGGCCGTTGTTCGACCTCAAGCCGGAATGGGAATGGTTCACCAGTGACGGCGACGACGTGATGAACGCGCTGGCGCCTTACGAGAACGTCACCGTTCTCTACGGGCACATCCATCGCGAAAACATTCATCAGTCGGGCAATGCGAAGATGTACGCGGCGCGCTCGCTGATCTTCGCGTTCCCCGATCCGGCGACGACGCCGGTGAAGAAGCCGATGCCGTTCGATAAAGATGCGCCGTTCAAGGACTTGGGGCTACGGCGAATCAATGGCGGCGCCGGCGGGACCGATTTGCAGATAGAGGAAGTCGAACTAGCGACGGCGGAATTCTCGGGCACGGTCGGGATGGATCAGATGCTCAAACACGGAAGCGGCGACGCAAAGGACGAATAGAGATGAAAACGGTTGGTTTGAAGATTTTCAGAACGGCAACGATAGCAGCGGGCGCATTGGCGACAGGAATCGCGTTTTCGAACGGCGCCAGCGTCACAACGGTGCGCGCCGCCGATGAGCCGCGCGTGATCGAAATCAAGGCGAAGAAGTACGAATTCGCGCCGGCGGAGATAACTTTGAAGAAAGGCGAGCCGGTGGTGCTGCGGCTGACCAGCACCGATCGCGTTCACGGATTCATGTCGAAGCCGCTCAAGATCGACACCGACATTCCCAACGACACGACCAGGGACGTGGCGATCACGCCGGACACCGCCGGCGACTTCACTGTGATTTGCGACCACTACTGCGGCCTCGGCCACGGCGGCATGAAGATGAAGGTGACAGTAGTCGAATAGGGTGGCGCGCCTTACGGTTCGTTGCCGCGCTGAAACAGGCGCATCAGCTCTTCGAGCGTGGCCGGCGGCTTCGACGCGGTCGCGAGCGTGTCGCGCACGTGCTCGACGGACTTCATCCCGACCAGCGCGCAATCGACGCCCGGCGTCGAGCGCACGAACTGAATCGAGCGCTGCGCTTCGGTGGCAAATCCGGCGAATGCGCTGGCGACGATCGGCGGCAGTCCGCGCGACAGCTGCCCTTGCAGCAGCGACGCGCTGGCGCATACGCCGAGCTGAAGCGACTTCGCGGCCGCGAGCGGCGTCGCCTTGCCGCCTGCGACGATCTGATTCGAGCGGGTCACCGCTTCCGGCATCGCAAGATTGTACGGCAACTGGATCGCGCGAAAATGATGCGCATCGCCGCCGACGTCGCGCGCGATGCGAATCAACTCGTCGAGCGAGAGCCATCCGCGCTCGGTCTGTGCCGCGCGAAAACCGTTCCAGGTGGCGGCGCCGTAAATGCCGATTTTGCCGTCCGCGGCGGCGCCCTCCAGGA
>DASQHV010000198.1:0-1813 GCA_035631915.1 Candidatus Acidiferrales bacterium
GTCGCGTCCATCGCGATGCAGCGCACGGTGTTCTCACCGAGATGCTGCTGCACTTCGAGCACCAGGTTGCCGGCCTGGTCGCTGATCGACGGATTGGTGACGCGCAGCGCGGTGAAGATGGCGGGCAAATTCCCCGCGCCAAACTCCACGTCCACGACGTTGCCAAGCACCTGGTTGATTCGTCCTGTGGCTGTACTGCTCATGAGCGGTGATTCCCCGTGAAATTTCTGATCGCGCGCGTCAGCCGCGCAATGCCTCGGCGCCGCCGACGATATCCATCAGCTCGCGCGTAATCTGTGACTGGCGTGCGCGGTTCATCGCAAGCGTGAACGACGAGATCATGTCGGCCGCACTGCTGGTCGCATTGTCCATCGCGGTCATCCGCGCGCCCTGCTCGCTGGCCTCGGCCTCGAGCAGTGCGTGAAGGACGCTGGCCTCCAGGTATCCGCGCAGCACCACCGGCACCAGTTCCTCGCGCGTGGGCTCGACCAGGTAATCGATCTTCGTGGCGTCGGCGCGCGACACTTCGGCATCGACGCTCGCGCCTTCCTTGATTCCGGCGTCGCTCGGCGGTTTGACCGGCAGCAGGCGCTCATAGGTCGGCTTCTGCGAGATTGCCGACTTGAAGTGCGTGTATACGATTCCGGCTTCATCGATCGCGCCGGAGCGGTAGTCGGCGAGCATCCGGGCCGCGATATCGCGCGCGAGCCCGATCGTCGCAAGGCGCGGCAGATTGTCCACCCGCGAGATCGCGATCGGCACGCCAGCGCGTTTATAGTGATCGACGATCTTCTTGCCGACGGCGAACAGCTCGATCGTGAGTTCACGGCCGCGAATCTCGCGCTGCACATCCTCGGCCGTGCGGAGCACGAAGGAGTTGTAGCCGCCGGCCAGTCCCCGATCCGATCCAACCACCACCAGCAGCGACCGCTTCTGCGCGCCCTCGACCGGCCCGGCGGAAATTCCCTCCGAAGTCAGCAGCGAGTCCGCGACGCGTGCCAGCGCCTCGCTGTAGGGCAGCGCGTTGGTCAGCGCTTCTTGCGCGCGGCGCAGACGCGCCGCGGAAACCAGCTTCAGCGCGCGCGTGATCTGCTGGGTCGATTTAGCCGACGCGATCCGGCGGCGGATTGCTTTGAGCGATGCCATCGTCGAGCGTTAGGTCCCTCAGGCAGCGGTTGCGGCAGCGGGCTTGGAATTCTCGGCGAGGAATAAACTCAGGTACGCGTCGAGGCCGGCCTTGAGCCGTTTGCTGAGGTCGTCGGTGATCTCGCGCTTGTCCTTGATCTCGGCCAGCAGGTCCGCGTGCCGCGCGTCGAAGTGGGTGTAAAGCCCGGCCTCGAACGGTCGCACCTGCTCGACCGCCAGTTTGTCGAAGTATCCTTCCTTGGCGGCGAAAATGATCAGCACCTCTTTTTCCATCGGCAGCGGACTGTACTGATTCTGCTTGAGCATCTCGGTCAACCGCGCGCCGCGGCTCAGCAGCCGCTGCGAAGAGGCGTCGAGATCGGAGCCGAACTGCGCAAACGCCGCCATCTCGCGATACTGCGCGAGATCCAGCTTGAGCGTCCCACCGACCTGCTTGATCGCCTTGGTCGCGGCCGAGTATCCGACCCGCGAAACCGACAGCCCCACGTTGACCGCGGGCCGCACGTTGGAGTTGAACAGGTCCTTGTCGAGGATTATCTGCCCGTCGGTGATCGAGATCACGTTGGTCGGGATATAGGCCGAGACGTCGCCTTCCTGGGTCTCGATCACGGGCAGCGCGGTCAGCGATCCGCCGCCCATCTCGTCGCTCATCTTGGCGGCGCGCTCG
>DASQHV010000199.1:0-1921 GCA_035631915.1 Candidatus Acidiferrales bacterium
GTGCGTGTTGCACGGAAAGTCGCCGGCCCAGGTGAGATCGTGCTCGGCGACGAACGGGCCGCCCTGCCCTTTCTTGCAGAAGCCCGCGTCCTCCAGCGTGACGATTACCGTGATCGTGTAACAGTCGTAGGGGCAAACGAAGTTCATGTCTTTCGGCGCCAGGCCCGCCATCTTGAACGCAGCCGCGGCGGCCGGCTTGATCGGCGACTCCGTGATCGACGGCGCGTAGGTAATCGACGAGTGATTCGCGCACTCGCCGGCGCCGAGCAGCCACACCGGCGGATTCTTCGAGCGCTTGGCCACTTCGGGCGACGCGACGATCACCGCGGCGCCGCCGCTCACCGGGCTGACGATCTCGTACAGGTGAAGCGGGTCGACGATCATGCGCGAGTTCAGCACGTCGTCGATCGTCAGTTCCTTGTCGTTGAACGTCGCGAGCGGATTCTTGAGCGCGTTGCTGCGCTGATCGACCGCGACCTTCGCCATCTGACGCGGCGTGGTGCCGTACTCATGCATGTGGCGATGCGCGATCAGCGCGTAGCCGCAGTTCGCGCCGATATTGCCGTACGGCGCCTCGAACTCGCGCTGCACGGAAATGACCGGCGGGCGCTGGTCGCCGGCTTTGTTCAGATCCGCGACCAGGCACAGCACCGCGCTGCACATCCCGGCGTCGATCGCGGCCGCCGCACGCCAGATCATCCCGGCCGGACTCGCGCCGCCGATATCCACCTGGTTCAGCATCCGGACGTTCAGGCCCAGCACCTCCGCGGCGCTAGCCGGATAGATCATTCCCGGGTCCGAAAACGGCACGCCGACCAGGAACCCGTCGATGTCCTTCTTCTCGAGGCCCGCGTCGGCGATCGCCTCCGCCGACACGCGCGCCATCAGGCCCAGCGCGGTCAGGTCGCCCGGTTCCTTGACCGGCTTGAGCTCGCCGATTCCGATTGCGGCCGCTTTTCCTTTGAGACTCATCGATGAAACTCCGTCCGTCCGTTAAACTGCGCGCGACTGCGCATCTACCGAATTTCGGATCACGCTTACCACAAAATCCGCCCGCAGCGTGACAGTCGCCGTCGAGGCTGACACGCGCGGCCGCATCGGATACGGTGAGGGATTCGAGGAGCTTCTGTAAATGGCATTTATCATCTGCGACGACCACAACCTTGACGTCGAGGCCGACGGGATCGACAACGCGCTCGCAAAGCAGCTGATGCTGATCGACGCGAAGCCGGACGCGACGCCGGTTGAGAAAGAGATCATCGAATTCGGCCGCAAGCATCGCGACTGCAACATCCGAATCCTCGCCGGCTGACGCGCCGAAATCGTAAAAATTCGAAACTCCCGCCGTCCCGTTTCGTATTGACCGGGCCCGACGCCAGTTGCTAGCGGATATGCGGCAGCGGCGCGCATCCGCACGCGGCTCGCCAATAAAATCGTCAGGGAGAATTTACGATGAAGAAAATCATCACTCTGAGCGCCGCGATTTTTTTCGTCGCAGGCATTGGTGCAGCTTCGACTCCGGCCCACGCCGGCGCGTCCGACGACGCGGAGATCAAGGCGCTGGAAGCGCGCTTCGCCAAGGCGCTTGAGGCCAAGGACGTCGACGCGATAATGGCGAACTACGTCCCGGGCGATTCGCTCGTCGTGTTCGATATCATCCCGCCGCGCCAATACACCGGATGGGACGCGTACAAGAAGGACTGGGCGGGCGTGGTCGCTGGATGCGCCGACACGCCGAAGATGGAGCTCAGCGACCTGGAAATCGCGTCGGACAAGAAGCTGGCGTACAGCCACAGCATCCAGCACTTCGTGTGCACCGATTCGAAGGGCGTCAAACTCGAGATGACGATGCGCGCGACGGACGTCTATCGAAAAGTCGACGGCAAGTGGCTGATCGCGCACGAGCATCTGTCGGCGCCGA
>DASQHV010000200.1:0-5160 GCA_035631915.1 Candidatus Acidiferrales bacterium
CGCGACGCGGTCCAGCACCGGCGCGACGCGCTGCCGGACGTCGAGGTGACTCTCGCCGCCGGGCGGGCGCCAGAGCCACGGCTGCTTGGGATCGAACGTCGGGTCTTTCTGCACCGACTCGTAAGGCAGTCCCGCCAGCCGGCCGAGGCTCTGCTCGCGGAACTCTTTTTCGAATTCGAGCGGGATGCCGAGTAGGTCGGCGATGATGCGTCCGGTTTCGCGCGCACGGGCGTAAGTGCTGGCGATCACGAGCGCCGGCCGAAACTGCTGCTTGATCTTCAGCGCCGCCTCGTGCGCCTGGCGCCGGCCCAGCTCCGTTATCTTCGCCTCTGGCGTGCTGGTGAAATGGCGAATCGCGTTGCCCTCGCTCTCGCCGTGACGCACCATTATCAGCTTGCGCATCAGGTGGAGATTCTGTCCTGCAATTGAATCTGACGCCAGTCCGCGCGCGGCGATCAGGTCTTCGGTTTGTCGTCCCCGCCGCCACCGCCCGCGGCTTTGGCGAACGCGCGGAACGGTTCGAACAGATCGATCGGCAACGGGAACACCGTGGTCGAATTGTGATCGGTCGCGATTTCCTTGAGCGTCTGCAAGTAGCGCAGTTGCAGCGTGATCGGACTCTTGCCCATTATCTCCGCCGCCTCGGCCAGCCGCTGCGACGCCTGGAACTCGCCCTCCGCCGCGATCACCTTCGCGCGCCGCTCGCGCTCAGCCTCGGCTTGCGCCGCGATCGCGCGCTGCATGTCCTGCGGCAGGTCGATGTTCTTGAGCTCGACCAGCGTCACCTTGATCCCCCACGGCTCCGTCTGCGCATCGACGATTTCCTGGATGCGCGCGTTGAGCTTGTCGCGCTGGCTGAGCAATTCGTCAAGCTCGGTCTGCCCGCCGACGGAGCGCAGCGTGGTCTGCGCCAGCTGCATCGTCGCGAACAGGTAGTTGGCGACCTCCGTGACGGCGCGCGACGGATCGACGACGCGAAAATACAGCACCGCGCTGACCTTGACCGTCACGTTGTCCTTGGTGATGACGTCCTGCGGCGGAATGTCCAGCGTCACGGTGCGCAGATCGATTCGCACCAGCCGCTCGAGCAGCGGAATCACGAAAACCACGCCCGGGCCGCGAAACGGCGTCAGGCGCCCGAGCCGAAACACGACCGCGCGCTCGTACTCGTTGAGAATTTTGAGACCGCTTAGAATGAATATCGCGGCGATAAAAACGACTGCGCCGACTCCAGACACCATCGCGATTCTCCTTTGCCCCGCGCGCTGGCGGCGTTGCGGTGCGAACGCGCGATCCTACGCTATCTTCTCGACGCGTAATTCCAAACCGCTAATCGCCTTGACCCGCGCGCGAACTCCCGCGCTCAAAGTGTCGGCGCTGGCGGCGCGCCAAATTTCGCCGTGAACGAAAAGTTTGCCCGGTGCGCCGGGAGCGATCGGCTCGCGCACCTCGCCCACTTCACCGAGCAGGCCTTCGGGGCCTGTGCTCGCGCGTCTGCGGCGCTCACGCGCGACGACATAGCCGACGCCGAGGATCACCAGGGTCAACGCCGCCGCAACGCCGAAGATCATGTCGCGATTGACGGTCAGGTTGGTCTTCGAGGTGTCGATCAGAAACAGCGAGCCGATCACGAACGACACGACGCCGCCGAGCCCGAGGATCCCGTAGCTGGTCACGAAGGCCTCGCCGATCAGCAGCCCGACACCGAGAAATATCAGCAGCAGTCCGGTGAGGTTGACCGGCAGCACCTGGAACGAAGCGAGCGCGAGCAGCAGGCAAATCGCGCCCGCCACACCGGGAAAAATCACACCCGGATGCGCGAATTCGAAATAGAGACCGATCAGTCCCGCCATCAGCAGCAGGTAGACGATATTGGGATCGGCGAGCGTATTGAGCAGTTGCTGGCCAAGCGTCATGCGCATGCGACGGACGCTGGCGTCCGCCAGCGCCAGCGTCACCACGCGGCCGGCGACGGTGGTCTTGCGGCCGGTGGCCTGCGTTAAGAGGCTGCGCAAGTCGGGCGCGACGATGTCGATCACGTTCTTCGCCAGCGCCTCGCGCTCGCCGATCGCAACGCTGTGGCGCACCGCCTGCTCGATCCAATCCTCGTTGCGGCCGCGCTGCTGAGCAATCGTGCGAGCGAACGACGCAGTGAAGTTCTCCAGCTTCTGCCCCATCGCACCCTTGATATCCTCGCCGCCCTCCTCGACCGGATGCGCCGCGCCGATCGTGGTGCCCGGCGCCATCGCGGCGATATTGGCGGCCTCGGTGATGAAGGTGCCCGCGCTTGCGGCGCCCGCACCCGACGGCGCGACGTACACGATTACCGGCAGTGGCGCGGCCAGAAGCTGCTTCACGATCTTTTCCGCCGAGGTCAGCAATCCGCCCGGCGTATCAAGCTCGATCACCAACGCACTGGCGCCGTTAGCGGTGGCCGATGCGAGCGAATCTTCCAGGTACGCTGTGACCGCCGGATTTATCGAGCCGTCGATTGTGATCAGCTGCACCCAGGGCGCGCCTGCCGAGGGCTTGGCCGGCGCGTCGGCAGAGCTGGCGCGCGTCGCGATCGCGACGCTCGCCAGAACGATCGCGGCAGCGACCGCGCAGAAGGCTTTCGCTCGCGCGCTCACGTCGTCGAACCTCCGCGGCGTGGAATCGGCATACCCAGGAACTTCATCACCTCCTGGATATCGGCCCACACCAGCCGCTTGTCCGACGGGTTGCGCAACAGGTACGCCGGATGAAACGTCGGCATGAAGCGGACCGAGCGGAACTCGTGCCAGTTGCCACGCAGCTTGCTGATCGGCGTCTTCACCTTGAGCACGGCCTGCACCGCAAACGTTCCGAGCCCGACAATCGCGCGCGGCTTCACGATCTCGATCTGGCGGAACAGGAACGGCTCGCACGACGCGACCTCGTCCGGCTCGGGATTGCGGTTCTCGGGCGGCCGGCACTTGATCACGTTGCAGATGTACACCTCGTCGCGCCGAAGGCCCATGCCGCGCTCGATGATGTCGGTGAGCAGCTGGCCGGCGCGGCCGACGAACGGCTCGCCGCGCGCGTCCTCGTCGGCGCCGGGCGCCTCACCCACGAACATCAACTGCGCGTTGGGATTGCCGACGCCGTAGACAAGGTTCTTTCTGAGCGGCGCCAGCTTGCATCGAGAACAGTCGCCGATAAACGCGCGCAGCTCGTCGAGCGTCGAAGATTTTTCGAGTCCCGGATACTTCGCAAACAATTCAACCGGCGGCGCTGGCGCTGCAGCCGGCGATGCGGCTGGAGTCGTCGTCGCGGACGCGCGTGCCGTCGTACTGGCGCGCGGCGCGGCAGTGCTTGCAACCGGGTTCGACGCGGGCAAACCTTCCATCCCCTCTTCCCGCAATTGCTCAACGTAGTCGCGAAGGCTTGCGTTCAGAGAGCGACGGTCCGGCGGCGGCGAGAGGCTGCTCACCAAATCATTATAACGCGCGGCGAGCGGGTGCGCGCGACGGCTATAGCGCCGGAGTATCCACAACAAGCACGCTCGCCGATGCGCCCGTGGCCGGTCCTGCGGCGGGGGAGCGCAGTGGTTCGCTGAGGGGACGGTCGCGAATTCGGCGGCTCAGAAACCGCGGATGCTTTTCGGTTCGACCAGCACGACTTCCAGCGGCTCGGCCGCGGCGTTCTCGGTCTGCAGCGTCTCCGCGTCGAGCCATCCCGCGACTCCCGCCGGCGCGCCGCGCGCGTCGGTGCGCCCATCGTTGAACAGCAGCTTCACACTGACGTCCGTCAGCGTGACGAGCACGCGCGGCGGATGCATCACCATCAGACCCCGCTCGCGCGGGCCGAAGCCGAGCCGGACCATGCGCACGCGATCGTTCTCGAAGTCGATTTTGTAGCGGGCGGGATCGACGCGCACGGCGTCCAGCGGCGACGGCGCAGTTTCGGGCGCGCGTTTCAGCTCGACGCGAATTTCGCGAACTGCCGCGAGCTTTGAGAGTGCCGCGTCGTCCGGCGCCGTCGCGCAGTAGTGCGTGCTCTTCGAATCCAGGTCGACCCGGACCAGCGGCAGCGACGCCGGCGTGTAGGACGGTGGCGTCTGCCCGCGCGCCAGGTTGACGTGCACGATTCGCACGTACTCGTTTTCGAAGGCGACTTGATACGGCTCGGGATTCGCCATCGCGCTCAGAGCCCCAGCATCTTTCTCAGTCTGGGCGCGCTGAAACCAAGCATCGTCTCACCGCCGACGCGGATTACCGGCACCGCGCGAAAGCCCATCGCGGCCATCTCATCGCGCGCCGACTGATCGACGGCCAGGTTTTTCTCGACGAAGCTCACCTTGTGACTGGCGAGAAATTCCTTCGCCTGATGGCACGCGGAGCATCCGACGTTGGTGTAAATGACCACTTCCATTTGAGGACTCCGTTGCGGACGGTTTGTGGTTGGCGCATCGCGAGCACGTCCCGCCGCATTCGCACTCGCCGGTGCAGTCCGCGATCATCTTCGCGAGCGTGCGGCGCATCGCCTGCAGCCGACGGATCTCGTCGTTCATCGCCGCGAGCTTCGCCTCCGCCTTGCGCGTGACGGGACCGCACTCCAGCGTCGACTTCACACCGAGCGACAGCAATTCGCGGATCTCGCGCAGCGAAAAGCCGAGAGCCTTCGCGTCGGCGATAAAGCGCAGGCGCTCCAGCACGTCGCCGGAATAGACACGGTAGCCCGAGAAATTCCGCCGCGGCTTCGCGATGATCCCCTGGCGCTCGTAGAAGCGGATCGTGTCGATACTGACGCGCGCGGTGCTCGCTACTCGACCGATTTTCATCTCTGCCTCACGCTAAACCCTTGACCGTGGTCCAGAGTCAAGACCATGGACGCGAAAATGTTTGATGCGGACTATCTGACTGCGCGCAGGCGTGTGGATTTCGGTTTGGCAGCAGATTTGGCCGATGGATTCGCGGCGCGGAGCGCGACGATGCGATCGAGAATGAGGTCGGCGACCGCGTCCTTGGACATCCGCGGATGGCTCTCCAAGCGGCCGTCCGCACCAATCAACGTTACTATATTGGTATCGACGCCAAAGCCGGCGCCTTCCTGCGTCACGTCGTTGGCGACGATCACGTCGAGACCCTTGCGTTTGAGTTTCCCGCGCGCGTTTGCCTCCAGGTCGTCGGTCTCGGCGGC
>DASQHV010000201.1:0-3921 GCA_035631915.1 Candidatus Acidiferrales bacterium
GACAAGTCGATACCGATCGAGATGATGGGTCCGGATTTTCTGAAGGGCCTCACCAACGACATGACGCCCGAGATGATCAAGTACGTGATGTCGGCGCTATGTCCGCAGCCGGGCGGCCCGATGCTCGCGCCGGTGCCGATGAAGCCGTACTTCGACACCGGCATCCCGTGCAGCTACCTGGTTTGCGAGGACGACGCGACGCCGGTGGCGGGCATCGAGAATTGGCATCCGACGTACTCGAGCCGGCTCAAAAATCCGACGCTCAAATTCGTCAAGAGCGGGCACGAAGTGATGTTCACGCATCCGGTGGAATGCGCGCAGGCGCTCCACGAGCTGGCGACCGGCTAGGCGCGGAAGTCAGATCGGATAGCGCGCGAGCAGTCCGCGGGCGATCACCAGCGCCTGGATTTCGTTGGTGCCCTCGCCGATCATCATCAGCGGCGCGTCGCGGTAGTAGCGCTCGACGGGAAACTCGGCCATGAAGCCGTAGCCGCCGAGCACGCGCATCGCGTCGAGCGAGATCTTCGCGCACGCCTCCGACGCGAACAGCTTCGCCATCCCGGCCTCGACGTCGCAGCGCTCGCCGGCGTCCTTCTTGCGCGCGGCGCTCGCCACCAGCAGGCGCGCCGCTTCGACGCGCGTGCCCATGTCGGCGAGCATCAGCTGCACCGCCTGATGCTGGCAGATCGGTTTGCCGAACGCGGTGCGCTGCTGTGCGTAGCGAATCGCGGCCTCGAACGCGGCCTGCCCTACTCCGACCGCGCGCGCCCCCACGTTGATGCGTCCGACTTCGAGCGCGCTCATCACCTGCTTGAACCCTTCGCCCTCTTTGCCGCCGATCAGGTGCGACGCCGGCACCGCAACGTCCTCGAACAAAACCTCGCAGGTGTCGATTCCCTTGTAACCGAGCTTCTGCAGGTTGCGGCTGACGGTGGGACCGCGCTCGCTTTTCTCGACCGCGAACATGCTGATGCCCGCGTAGGCCGGCTTGGCGCGCGGATCGGTCTTCGCCGCCACCGCCAGCATCGTGCCGTTGCGCGCATTGGTGATGAACATCTTGCTGCCCGCGAGCACGTAGTCGTCGCCGCGGCGCGTCGCGACCGTCTTGATCGATTGCACGTCGCTGCCGGCATGCGGCTCGGTGAGTGCGAGGCCACCGCGCTTTTCTCCACGCGCCATCGCCGGCAGAAAATATTTTCGCTGCGCGTCGGTGCCGTGATTCGCGATCACGTAGGCCATGATCAGATGACTGTTGATTACGCCGGCCAGGCTCATCCATCCGCGCGACAGTTCCTCCATCACGCGCGCGTAAGTGAGGAAGCTGAGGCCCAGGCCGCCGAACTCAGCCGGGATGGTGGCGCCGAAGAGCCCCAACTCGCGCATCGCGGCGACCATCGCGTGCGGATATTCGTCGCGATGCTCAAGTTCCGAGGCGTGCGGGACGACGTCGCGCTCGACGAAGCGGCGGACCGCGGCGACGATATCGCGATCTGAAAGTTCATCCATCACTTGAACCTCTGAATTGGCCCTGGGAGCGGTCGTGCGCGCCCGCTAGTGCCTTTGCAGCGCGTGCCTGATCGCTGCCGCCGTCTGCAGCAGCGTGCTCGGCAGATTCAACGTGCCGGCGACGTTCGAATACGGATAGAGCCGCGCATTCAGATGCGCGTGCAGCGGCAGACCTTCGCCTTGATGAATTTCGTAGTCGAGCGGCAGCGGCCCGAGGATCATGAGGACGCGGTAGATTGCGCGCGCGAAGTGATGCATCTGCTCGGCGTTGAGCTCCGACAGCAGGCCGCGAAAGTTCGGCATCACGACGTCGTAGCTGCGCGGGAACGCGCCGATCGGACTCGCGTAGCTGACCACCGAGTCGCCGCGATCGATCACCAGACCCAGCCGCTCCATCAGCGCGACGATTTCATGCCACAGATGCGGATTCTCGCGCTCGGCGCGCGCCTCGCTCAGCACCGCCGGGAATGGCTCGGGCGCGCCGATGATCTGCTGATGAAGATGCGGCTGCGAGGCCCCCGACTCGCGCCCCTGATTTTTGCGAATCACCACGGAGCATATGTCGCGATTCTCGAGCGCCATCCGCATCACGCGCGCGTCGGCCTGCATCAAATTGAGAAAGTGCCCCTCGCCGAGAGTGCCCGTGCAGATCAAGTCGGCGGGCGTGCGCGGCGCGTCGGTAAAATGTCGCGGGTCTTCGACCACGATGTACGACTCGTTGCGATTGCCGGTGAGCTCGGCAGGGATGCGCGGAAACAGATTGTTGAAGACGCGCACCACCCAGCGCGCGTCGTTCGCGGTCGCGGCGCCGGTCCAATCCGGAACTTCGGCGGGCGTCAGGCGGAAAACTTCGCGAGTGCACATCTCCTCGTTGCCCGGACAGAACGGGCACGCGGATCTCGCGTGGCGAATCGCCTCGGCGCTCAGATGCGGCGCGTCGGCGTCGGAGCCCTCGCGTCCGCTGAGCGTGAAGGCGAAGCTCTTGCCGCGCACGTCCACGACGTACGAAATCACACCGGTCACTGGATTCTTGATCCAGACCAGCGCGCCGTCGCGAATTTCGCATTCAATCGGCATCGGAGTGTGATCACCTTTAACAATTGCCGGCGCGCCATTACAACGCGCGGCCCAAACGCGCGCGCAGAGGCGGTCACCTTGACTCTGCCTACCCGCTCCGTTATCCCAATCAATGAGGACGGGGGCCCGGGATCGCCCGGGAAATCGGGGTCTGGCGATCCGCACGCGCGGTCACCAGGCTTTTTTTTGGCTGGCGCTTGAAAACCGCCATCTCGCAGCCGCCCCGCCTTCATTAGATACTCAGCAATGCCGCAAATGAAGAAATATTTGTTCACGCCCGGACCGGCGCCGGTGCCGCCGGAAGTGCTGCTCGAGATGGCGCGGCCTGTCATCCATCATCGCACACCCGAGTTCAGCGCCGTCCTCGACCAGGCGCGCCAGCGTATGCAGCCGTTGTACGGCACGTCGAGCGAAGTGATCCTGCTTTCATCGACGGGCACGGGTGCGATGGAGGCGGCGGTCGTCAATCTGCTGCAGCCGGGCGAGCACGCAATCTACGTCAACGGCGGAAAGTTCGGCGAGCGATGGGGCAAGCTGCTCGCCGCGTTCGGGATGGTTGGTCACGAGGTTCGCGTTGAGTGGGGCCGCGCGGCGCATCCCGAGCAAATCGACGATGCCTTCAAGGCGTATCCCGAGTCGCGCGCGGTGCTGGTTCAAGCCAGCGAGACCTCGACCTGCGCGCTGCATCCGGTCGCGCCGATTGGCGAGGTCGCTCGTCGGCGCAATGCGATGCTGATCGTGGACGGCATCACGTCGGTCGGCGTCTTCGAGCAGAAGATGGACGAATGGGGCGTCGACGCGTTCGTCACCGGCAGTCAGAAGGCGCTGATGCTGCCGCCGGGACTTGGGATGATCGCGATGTCGCCGCGCGCGCTCGAAGTTGCGAAGGCCAACAAAACGCCGCGCTTCTATTTCGACCTTTTGAAGGAACTCAAAGCGCAGCGCGACGAGCACACCACCGCATGGACGGCGGCGGTCTCCCTGATTTTCGGGCTCAACAAGTCGCTCGAGATGATTCACGCCGAAACGCTGCCGCGCGTGTTCGCACGTCATGCGTTGATGGCGCAGGCGACGCGCGAGGCTGCGACTGCCCTTGGACTCAAGCTGCTCTCGCCCGACAATCCCGCGCCCGGCGTCACCGGAATCCTGGTGCCGGAAGGTCTCGACGGCGGCAAGCTGGTCAAGTTCATGCGCGACAACCTGGGCGTGTCGGTGCAGGGCGGCCAGGATCAGATGAAGGGCAAGCTCGTGCGCATCGGCCACATGGGCCATCTTGGTGCGTTCGATACGCTGACCGTCGTCAGCGCGCTGGAAATTGGATTGGCGCGCCTCGGGCAT
>DASQHV010000202.1:0-6493 GCA_035631915.1 Candidatus Acidiferrales bacterium
CGCAGCAGACGGTCGGTTCCAGCCGCGCCAGCCGATAGCCGGCGGCCGCCAGCAAGCGCTCGCTATTCAGGTTTTCGGAGTTGGCGAGCACCTGCGCGACGCATCCGTGATGCACGACGACCGTGGGCGCGTCGGCGCGCAACGGTGCGGCGGTATCGGCAGGATGCGGGCTCGAATCCGAGGTGAGCGACGGCAGCAAGTCGAGCCAATCAGCGAAGGGACGCAGCATAACGGCTCTGAGAGCAGGTCGCAGCCCTGCGCGCTCGATGAGCTTGAGCGGCAAGAGCACGGTTCGCAGCCGGCCCGGGTACGGAAAGATCGCGCCGACGATGCTGCGCTTGATTCGCTCGAGCAGTCCGCGCCGGTAGTTGAGTTCGACAAACGCGCGCGCATCCTCGATCAGCCGGCCATAGTGAACGCCCGAGGGGCAGGCGGTCTCGCAACCGCGGCAGCCGAGGCACAAGTCGAGATGTCGAGCGGCGTCGTCGTCGAGCTCGAGACGCCCCTCGGCCAGCGACTTCATCAAGTAGATGCGCCCGCGCGGCGAATCCATTTCGCATCGGGTCGCGACGTACGTCGGGCACGCCTCGGCGCAGAGTCCGCAGTGCACGCAATCGAAAAGAAGGTCGTACTCGCAAACGTCGCGAATCGGCATGGCGATCTTTGCTGGAGTCGCGGCCATCAGATCCCGCCGACGAAACATCCGGGATTGAAGATGCCCGCCGGATCGAATGCGCTCTTCAACCGGCGCATGATTGCGAGCGCGCCGGAGTTGGGGGTATCGAACATCTCCAGCCCGTCGCGCAGCTCCGGCGATGCGGCGACGATTCGCAGCACGCCGCGCGCCGCATGCGCGGTCTCGCGCCATAGTGCCACCGCGGTGCGCGCCCTGTCGGTGGTGGTTTCGGCAGGCGAAAGAATGTTCGCGACGCCATTGGCGGCGTGTGCATGGAATTCGGCGCCGCACGACTCCAATGTGCGCGCCAAGGCCGCCGGCGGGACCGCGATTTGGGCGACCAGCGACGCGGGACCTGGATCAAGATCGCGCAGCCGATTGTAGGTTTCAGCGGCGCTTTCATGGTCCAGATTTTCGCGGCGCGCGCCGGTCAATTGAGCGATCTTGTCGGTCTGATACGAGATCTCAAGCGGGCTGCCGGAAAATCCGACCAGCAAGAGATAGCGATTCGCACCGAACTGCGCCGCCAGACCTGGGCTCAGCAAATCGAGATTGCTCAACGGCAGCGCGTTGTTCAGCGCGGACGCGGCGGCAAACGCGTCGGCGGAATTTTCGTATGGAAGCATCGCAAGACAATACTTTTCTGGAATCGGCCGCACCTTGAAGGTGGCCTCGGTGATGATTCCGAGCGTGCCGAACGAGCCGCCCATCACCTTCATCAGGTCGTAGCCCGCGACATTTTTGACGACGCGACCGCCGCCATGGATCGCGGCGCCGCCGTGACCGACGAAGCGAATGCCGATCAGCAAATCGCGCGCGGTGCCCTCCGAGAGGCGCAGCGGGCCGGCATGAGATGCGCCGATCAGTGCGCCGAGGCTGGTCAATCCGGGTTCGCGCGGATCGACCGGCAGGCGCTGACGCGAACGCGCGAGCTGAACGTTCAGCGCCGCCACCGTGATTCCGGCTTCTGCGACGACGGTCATGTCGTCGGGCTCGTACGCGACGACTTTCGCCAGCCGCTTGAGCGATGCGCCAACTGCCACCGGAGCGCGACGGATTTGCGACAGCGTGCGCGCCGCACCCACTGGAGCGAGTGAGATGCCGCCGGCTTCGCAGAAGCGCACCACCTCGGAAATTTCGCCGACTGACTCCGGCTCGACGATCGTCGACGCCGCAGCGATCTCGGCGCCGCTCGGCGCGCGCACCCGGTCGCGGCCAATAAGCATCGCGAGGCGATTTGCCAGCGTCGAGTCGATCGCGGCCGCGATTTCTGGAGGCCTCGCGCTCAGATCGGCACCTGGCGGCGCGGCGCGGCGACCTCTACGCAGGCGCCGGGTTGCGGAATCACCTTGCCGGGATTCGCGCGCTCGTGCGGATCGAAAACGTGGCGCAGCTCGGTCATCACCCGCATGTCGTCGGCCGAGAACATCAGCGGCATCTCGCCGATTTTCTCGACGCCGATTCCGTGCTCGCCCGTGAGACTGCCGCCCATTTCGACGCACGCCTTCAAAATGTCGCGTCCCGCATCGATCGCGCGCCGGACCTGATCCGGCTCCCGCTCATCGTAGAGAACTATCGGATGCAGGTTCCCGTCGCCCGCGTGGAACACGTTGCCGATGCGCAGTTCGTAGCGGGCGCTGACCTCCGCAATCACGCGCAGGATTTGCGGAAGGCAGGTGCGCGGCACCACGCCGTCCTGCGTCGCATAGTTGGGCGCGAGGCGACCGACCGCGCCGAATGCGCGTTTGCGCGCCTTCCACAACAGTGCGCGCTCCGCCTCGTCGCGGGCGAGTCGAACGCTCGACGCACCGGCCGTCGTTGTCATCGCCGCCACCGCGTCCGCGGCCGCAGTGAGTCCCGCCTCGAGCCCGTCGAGCTCGACTATCAGCACCGCGCCCGCGTCGGCTGGCAAGCCGACGTGAAACGCCTCCTCCACAGCGCGAATGATCAACTGATCCATCATTTCGATCGCGCCCGGCACGATGCCCGACGCGATGATCACCGACACCGCGCGCGTCGCGCTGTCCGCGTCGGGAAATGCGGCGAGCAGCGTGCGATGACCCTCGGGCTCGCGCATCAGCTTGAGCGTTGCGCGCGTGACGATTCCGGTGGTGCCTTCCGCGCCGACGACCGCGCCGACCAGGTCGTAGCCGCATCGCTCTTCCGCCGGCCCGCCCAACTCGACGACTTGGCCGTCCGGCATCACCAGCTCGAGCGCGAGCACATGATTGGTCGTGACGCCGTATTTGAGAGTATGCGGGCCGCCGGAGTTCTCCGCGATGTTGCCGCCGATCGTGCACGCGATTTGCGACGACGGATCGGGCGCGTAGAAGAATCCGCGCGCCTTGACCGCGTTGGTTACGTGCAGGTTGACGACTCCGCTTTCGACCTCGACGCGCCGGTTTTCGAAATCGACTTCCAGGATTCGATTCATTCGCGACGTGCAGATCATCACCGGCGCGTTCAGCGGCAGGCATCCGCCGGAGAGACCGGTCCCGGCGCCTCGTGGGACGAAATTGACTCCGCGCCGATGCAGCGCCGCAAGCGTCGCGCTCATCTGCGCCGTGGAGCGCGGCAGCAGCAGCACGTCGGGCGCGCTTTTTTCCACCGTCCATCCGTCGCACTCGTAGGTCTTGAGTTCGGTCGCGCGCGAAACGATCCCGTCGGCGCCGAGAATCCCACGAAGTTCAGCGAGCAGATTGGCGTTGAGTGAGCTCATTGCGATGGCGTGTCCGTGCGCGCAGCACTCTATCACGAACGCGATTTCAGCGCGCATCGGGCACTTTTGCGATTCAAAGGACGGGGCCATAATAACAAGGCTCAATTTCAGCCCGGAAGCTCGAGTCGCGGCTCGTGCGGCGCTGCCGGCAAAATCTTCGAGAGGGGAATCTCCTTGGCGGAATCATTTCCAGAGCTACGGCCTGCGGCGCGAATCCTGCTCGGGCCAGGTCCCTCGAACGTGCACCCGCGCGTGATGAAGGCGATGGCGTCGCCGGTGGTCGGTCACCTGGACCCCGACTTCGTCAAGCTGATGGATGACATCAAGCGTCTGCTGCGCATCGCCTTTCGCACCAAAAACGAAATCACTTTTCCAGTCTCGGCGACCGGATCCGGCGGCATGGAAACGGTGATGGCGAACCTGATCGAAGACGGCGACGAAGTCGTGGTCGGCGTCAACGGCGCTTTCGGCACTCGGATGGCCGAGGTCGCGTCGCGGCTGGGCGCGAGAGTTCACGCTGTGGAAGCTGCATGGGGGCGAATCATCGAACCGGCCCAAATCGCTGCCGCGCTCAAGGCGGCGAAGAAGCCGAAGCTGGTCGCGATCGTTCACGCCGAAACTTCCACCGGAATTCATCAGCCGATCGAGGAAATTTCCGAGCTGGCGAGTCGGCACGGCGCGATGATGGCGATCGACGCGGTTACGTCGCTGGGATGCGTGCCGGTCGAGATCGACAAGTGGAAAATTGACGCCTGCTACAGCTGCACGCAGAAGGGGCTGGGCGCGCCGCCGGGGCTCTCGCCGGTGACGTTCAGCGCGCGCGCGATCGATGTGGTGAAGACCCGCAAAACGAAATGCCGCTCGTGGTATTTCGACGTCGGCCTGATCGCGAGCTACTGGGGCTCCGAGCGCGTGTACCATCACACCGCGCCGATCACGATGAACTACGCGCTGTACGAGGCGCTGCGCATCGTCGTCGAAGAGGGCCTAGAGGCACGATGGCGCCGGCATCGCGCGAACGCCGCAGCGTTCCAGGCCGGAATTCGCGCGCTGGGTCTCGAGCTCGCGGCGCAGGAGGGTTTCCGCCTGCCGCAACTCACTACGATCGCGGTGCCGGCCGGGATCGACGAAGCGAAAGCCCGCGCCGAACTGCTGCGGCTGTTCAACATCGAGATTGCGGGCGGACTCGGCACGCTCAAGGGTAAAGTCTGGCGCGTCGGGCTGATGGGCGAGGGATCGCGGCGCGAGAACGTGATGCTGCTACTCAACGCGCTTGAGGAAATTCTGAGCTCGATGAACTTCGAGATCGCACGCGGGCGCGCTGTCGCGGCCGCTGACAAAGCGTATGCCGCCGAAGGGCCCGGCAGCGGCGAGCCGCCATCAGCCGATTGATCTCCTGGGCGCCGCGAGCGCGATGAAGCTCTACGATTTCACGCTCGCACCAAGCCCGCGGCGCGTAAGAATCTTTCTGGCCGAGAAGGGCATCAAGGTTCCGCTGGTGCAAGTCGACATCATGCGCAACGCGAATCGCACGCCTGAGTTCTATGCGAAAAACCCGCTCGGCTCGCTGCCGGTGTTGGAGTTCGACGACGGCAGCTGCATTTCCGAGAGCGTCGCAATTTGCCGCTACTTCGAGGAGCTGCATCCGGAGCCACCGCTGTTCGGCGTCGGGGCGCGCGAGCGCGCGATCGTCGAAATGTGGAACCGTCGAATCGAGTTTGAGATCTTTGCGACGGTGGGTCACGTATGGTCGCATCTCGCGGAGGTCTCGAAGGGCCGCGGTCGCCGCTTGCCGGAGCTTGGCGAGATTCAGAAGCGCGCGGCAACCGGGCGAATCGCGTGGCTCGACGACGAGCTCAAAAGCCGCGAGTTCGTCGCAGGCGAACGCTACTCGATCGCGGACATCACGACGTTGTGCATGATCGATTTCGCAAGCACCGTCGAGATCCGGATCCAACCCGAGCAGAAGAGTCTCGCGCGTTGGTACGCTTCGGTTTCCGCACGCCCTAGTGCCACTGCGTAGCGTGCCCGGCTACTCGTCCGACTCCTCGACGTTGTCGGCGCCGTTGCCGTTCGCGTCGTCATCCTGCTCGGCCAGCCCCGCGACCGCTCGCACTCGCTCCTCGCCCTCGAGCCGCACCAGGTGCACGCCCTGCGCGTTGCGGCCCGTGATTCGCACACCCTTGACCGGCAGCCGGATCACCTTGCCGCCGTCGGTGATCAGCATCACCTGGTCGTCGGTGCCGACTTGCCTGACGCTGATCACTTTGCCGGTTTTCTCAGTCACGTTCATCGTGATGACGCCCTTGCCGCCACGATGCGTCAGGCGGTAGTCGGAGGCCGGCGTGCGCTTGCCGTAACCCAACTCCGAAACCGTGAGCAGCGTCTCGTCGTCGCGCACCGTGGCCATCGAGACGACTTCGTCTTCGATCAGCGTCACCGTCTTGCCTTCCTTGACGGTCGTCGATTCAAGCTCCATCCCGACCACGCCGCCGGTCGCGCGGCCCATCGGGCGCGCCTCCTCTTCCTTGAAGCGGATTGCCTGACCCTCGCGCGTCGAGAGCACGATCTGCTGGTTGCCGTCCGTGATTCGCACGTCCACCAGCGAGTCGCCATCTTCGAGGTTGATCGCGATGATGCCAGTCGATCGGATGTTCTCGTATTCGTCGAGCGCGGTTTTCTTCACGCGCCCGCGCCGGGTCGAGAAAAATACGTACTTGCCCACGGTTTCGCGTGGCACCGGGATAAACGCCGACAGCGTCTCCTCGTTGGCGAGGCTCAGCAGGTTCGCGATCGAGCGGCCCTTCGCCGCGCGGCCGCCCTCCGGCAGTTCGTACGCCTTGAGCTCGTAAACCTTGCCGGCGCTGGTGAAAAACATCAGGCGGTCGTGCGTCGAGACGCGCTCAAGGTGCTCGACGAAGTCCTCTTCCGCGGTGGTGGCGCCGATCTTGCCGCGCCCGCCGCGCTTCTGCGTGCGATACAGCGAGAGCGGCGTGCGCTTGATGTAGCCGCCGTGCGTGACGGTGACCAGCACGTCCTCCTCGACGATCAGATCCTCGACCGAGAATTCGCCCTCGGCTTCGACAATCTGCGTGCGG
>DASQHV010000203.1:0-6287 GCA_035631915.1 Candidatus Acidiferrales bacterium
CTGCTCGACGGCCGCGCCAACATCGCGCGCGAGGACGTGGAGGCGGTCGCCGTTCCCGCGCTCGCGCATCGCATAATGCTCAACTACGCCGCGCACTCCGACGGCATCGACGCCGCCCACATCGTCGAACGCGTCATCAAGTCGGTTCGCGCCGCGCGCTCCTAGGTACCGCCGATGCTCGAAGCGCGCGCGTTCGAGCCTGAGTTCCTGCACAAGCTCGACCGCCTGGTGCTGGGCGTCCAGCGCGCTCGCTCCGTGCGCACCGGGCAGCGCACGCTCGGCCGCGTCCAGGGCCTCGGCATCGAACCCGAAAATTTCAAGGAGTACGCGCCGGGCGACGACTTGCGCTTTCTGGATTGGAACGCATTCGCGCGCCTCGACGATCTGATGATCCGAACCTACCGCGCCGATCGCCAGGTCGAGATTACCTCGCTGGTCGATGCGAGCGCCTCGATGGGCCTGCCCGAGCGCGATGACAAGCTTGGCCTGGCGCTCGCGATTGGCGCCGCGCTCGCCTACATCGGGATGGCTGACAACGACGCGGTTCGAATCGGCGCGTTCGCGATGCGCCGCGGCGCGATGCGGTTCGAGACCACGCCGTTTCATCGCCGGCGCGAATCGTACCTGAACTTCAAGCCCTTCGTGATGTCGGTCAGGGCCGGCGGCGAGACGCGCCTGGGCGCCGCGGTTGACGAATTGCTTCTGCAGCGCCGGCCCGCCGGAATCGTGGTGGTGATTTCGGATTTTCTGGTGAGCGCGGGCGACCTCGAAGATGCGCTCAAGCGAATCGTCGCCGCCCGCCACGTCGTCAAGGTGGTGCACGTCGCGGGCGCTCAGGAAGCCAGCGGCGCATATCCGCCCGGCCTCTACCGCGTGCGCGACGCGGAAACCGGCGAGGTTCGCGAGACGATATTCGGTTCCGCCGCCGCCGCTGCGATGCGCCGCAAGGTGGAGCAAATCGCAGCGCGGGTGAAAGAAATCTGCACCGCCAACGGCGTCACTTACGCGCGAGTCGTAGGCGCAAACAACCTCGAAACCTTTCTGGAACGCGAACTGCCGCTGCTGGGGATCGTGAAATAGCTGTGGGACTGCTGAATCCGCAAAATCTGATCTACGCCGCCAGCCTTGCGCTGCTGGTGCTGATTTACCTGCGCTCGCGCTCGCGCCGCACGATCGAAGTTTCCAGCCTTATGCTGTTCGACGAGGCGCCGGCGCCGGTCGCCAACGCACAACACGTGCGGTTCGATCCGTTGTTCTGGCTTGAGATGTTCGCGCTCGCCTCGCTGACGCTGGCGCTTGCGGGCGCTTATATTATGAGGCCGCCGTCGTCGGCGCACGGCCGGATTCACGCACTCGTGTTCGACCTCGGCGCCGCGATGGGCGCGCGCGAAGGCTCCGCCACCCGGCTCGATGCCGCGCGCCGCCAGGCGCTCGACCTGATCGCAGCTGCGCCCGCGGGCGACGAGTTCAGCATAATCGGCTACGCGCTCGAAGCGCAGGTGCGTCACACCCAGACTGCCAACGCTGCGGAGTTGCGCAAGACCCTCGACCTGCTGGAGGCGATGGCGGTACCAGCGCGTGACGCTGCTCTCAGAGCGGCGCTGATGCGCGCGCGCGGCAGCGCTCAAATCGACTTGTTTGCCGACCGGCCGCCCGCCGCCGCCACGCTGGCAGAAGTCGCGTCCTTCGCCCAGATCAACTTTCACAAGATCGGCTCGGGCGACGCCAACGTGGCGTTGGTATCGCTCGATACGGGGATTCCCCGTTCGACCAAAGGACGCGCGGTGATCCGCAACTTCTCCAAGCGCCCGCAGGCAGGCGAACTGGCGATTGACCTCGGCACCGATCGCGAATTTGGGCAGCCGTTTCTGCTTGCGCCGCGCGAGCAGACCGTTGTTCCGTTCGGACCGCTCACGGCCGGTGGTGTCGTCCACGCGCGAATCCGGATCGAAGACGAGATCGAAGCTGACAACAGCCGCTACGCATACGCGCCGTCCGACCGCGCCGGGCACGTTCTGGTGCTCTCGCCCGACCCCGCAATTCGCGACGACATCGCGCGCGTGCTGCTGGCCGTCGACGCAAATTTTCAGATCGAGGCTGCCGATCCCGGCAAGTATCATCCCGCGGCGGGCGCTCCGCAGTTTGATCTCGCGGTGATGCACGACAGCTACCTGCCGGCGGTGGCCGCCCCCTCGACTCTGCTGATATTTCCACCGCAGCGCGGTCAAACGCCGCTCGTCGATGGTATCGCGGTCGAGGGAACCGCCCCCCACGCCGAGATTCGCAGTGACGCCTTCGCGGCGGGCGCCGGTTCGATGACGCTCGGCGAGACCAGGATCATGGCGTTTCCCGAGTGGATGGATTCCATCGCGACGGCGGCCGCCGCCGGTCATCGCTCGATTCCCGTCGCCGCCATCGGACGCTCCACCACCGGCCCGATCGGTGTGATCGCGTTCGACATCCGCAACCACCTGCTGCTCGCGCCCGATCATCTGGACGCGTTGATCACGGTCGTCGGGATGGTCAAGCGGCTCACCGCTCCGCGCGACGTTCAGATTGTTTCGACCGGCACCTACGTGAGCATCCCGGCCGCCGCCAGAGCAAGGATCACGCAGCCTGACGGATCCGTCACCGAAATCGCCGCAGACCAGGCCGGCCGCGTGCGAATCCGCCCGCTGCAGGCGGGACGTTACCAGGTTCAATCCGGCGGCGTGTCCACTGAGGTGCTGGCCAACTACTTCGACGCGAGCGAATCTGACCTCAGCCTGGGCGCCGCTCCCACAGCCAAAGCGCCAGTCGAGCGCACCGCCGCTCCTTCCACCGCGCAGGCCGCGCGGGAAGTTGCGCCGCTCGCAGTTGTGCTGATTGCGCTGGCGTTGCTCGCACTGATGATCGAATCCGCGATCCTCGTGCGGCACGCGACTCGCTGGGGGATGCGCCATGTTTGATCGGCCGCATCTTCTCTGGTTGCTGGTGCTTGCGCCGCTGGCCGCGACGCCCGGAATCCTCGCGATGCGCGCGGGAATGCGTGCGGCGGGCGCGGCTTCGGCGACGATGCGCACGCTGTGTGTGGTTGCGCTGGTGGCGATGCTGTCGGGCTTGCGAATCCCCGGCAAAATCGCGGCGCAGCGCGTCGCGGTGGTTGCCGTGCTGGATGAGTCGCGCTCGGTCTCGCCTGACCAGCGCGAGTGGACGCACCGGCAGGTCGAAAATTTGCGCCGCGCGATGGCGCCGACCGATCAGCTCGGCGCGGTGGGTTTCGGCCGCGACGCGCGACTGCTCGCGCCGCTCGCCGATCCGCGGCTGCTGCGGAATTTGAGCGACGGCGCCGACCCCGGCGCCACCAATATCGCCGACGCGCTGACCGCGGCCGATAGCCTGTTTCCCGCAGAATCCGACAAGCGCATCGTTCTGCTCAGCGACGGCAACGAGACGGCTGACTCCGCGTTGGCCGAAATTCCCGCGATGCTGGAGGACGGCGTGCGAATCTATGCTGCCGCACCGCCGCCCTCAGCCACCCAGCGCATTGCGGTGACCGGCTTCGAGTCGCCCGACACGGTGCGCGCCGATCAGCGTTTCGAATTCAGAATCGATGTCGACAGCGAATCCCAGGCGCCGGTCGGCGCAACGTTGAAGCTGTTCCGCGACGGCACCGCGGTTGGCGGCGAAGCTATCCAGCTTAAGCCGGGGCTCAACCGCTTCGAGCTTCCGTACCGGCTCGACCGCCCGGGTGCGTACCTGATGAGCGCGGAGGTCGCGGTGGCGCCGCCGCGCATTGCGTTGAATCCACGGGTCGAGACCGCAATTACGGTGACCGGCGCGCCGCGCATATTGATCGCCTCGATGACGCCGCCGGAGAGTCTCGTGAGCGCGCTCAAGCTGCGCAAGTTTCAAATCGATTTCATCTCGCCGCGCAGCCTTGGCGCGCATCCCGCCGACTACCTGCCGTATCAGCTCGTCATCCTCGACGACGTTCCCGAAGGCGCGCTTACCAGCGGCGCGCAGCACGCGCTGAATCGTTACGTGGCTGACTACGGCGGCGGAATCGTCGCCACCGGTGACGCGCTGCGCGAGGAAAAACTCGCCGGTGGCGAGCTCGAGAAGGCGCTGCCCGTGAAGTTCGTCCCGCAGCCGCCGCCGCCCTCGCGCGAGCCGATCGCCGTTTACCTATGCATCGATCGATCGAACTCGATGAGTTACGACTCGCGCTATCCGGCGGTGCGCGACGGCGAGCGCATCCGCTATGCCAAGGAGGCTGCCATCGCGCTGCTCCGCCAGCTTGACGACACTGACTTTGCCGGCGTCATCGCGTTCGACTCGCAGCCTTACGTGCTGGCACATCTGCAGCCGCTCGGCGATGACCGCGCGGAACTCGAGACCCGCATCGATCGCCTGCAACCCGGCGGCGGCACCGACTTCAAGGACGCGCTCGAAATCGCGCAGCGCGAAATCCTGCAGAGCAACATCCCGGTGCGGCAAATCCTGCTGCTCACGGACGGCGACACCAACCGCCAGTACCACGATCACGACGATCTCATCGCTGACTTCGCGCGCCAGCATATTCCCGTCTCCACCATCCGCATCGGTCCCGACCTGGCCAACCTGCGCCTGCTGCAGGACTTCGCGCAGGCGACCGGCGGCGTTTTCTATCGCGTGCAGGACATCGAGAAACTGCCGCTGCTGCTGGTCGGCCTGACGCGCGAGGCGATGAACAAGCGCAAACAGGGCCGCACCACCGTCGAGGTCGGCGACCCGACCGCGATGCTCACCGGGATCGGTATCAACGATATTCCGCCGATCGATTTTTTCGCCTCGACCGATGCCAAGGACGGTGCGCAAGTCGCGCTGAAGATCGCGCGCGGTGACAAGTCGGTGCCGCTGTTGGCCAGTTGGCAGTACGGCCTCGGCCGCACCACGATCTTCGCCGCCGATCCCGACTCGTTGGCGACGCTGAGCTGGATCCGATGGAACCGTTACGCCGAATTCTGGTCGCAGCTAGCCGACTGGACGATGCGGCAGGGCGATTCGGGCGCCTTCACGATGCGCCTGCATGGCGCGGCCGACGGATCGATCGCAGTCGAGGCGGAAAAGGCCGATCCCAATCCGGTCAGCAACCTGGTGTGCCGGATAACGGGCCCGGGCCGCGCGATCGACGTCGCGATGACGGAGGCGGACGCTTCGCTCTATCGCGGCGAGGTCGGTCCGCTGCCGCGCGGCAAGTACACCGCGACCCTGATGATCAAGGCGGGCGACTCAGAGAAGGTTCTGGAGCAGCGCGAATTTGCGGCCGCCGGCTCGATTCCGCCGGACAGCGCGGAGCTGCGGATCAAGCCGGCCAACATCGACTTGCTGCGCCGCCTCGCGAGCGCGACCCACGGCGCCTACGATCCCGGCGCCGCGACGATCGCGCGTCACACCGCCCAGACCGTGGCGATCCGCCGCAGCGCGGAGCCGTGGCTTATTCCGATTGTGCTCGCACTCTTTCTGGGCGAGGTTTTCGTGCGGCGCCGCTACCTGGGCGACTAGACGAAGATGGAGATGAGATGACGACCAACCCGCGAAGATTCTCACGACGCGCCGCGACGCTCGCCGTCGCTGCCGTGCTGGTATGTGTGCTGGTTGCAGCGGCCGCGATCGCGGCAGACACCGCCGCGACGCCGGTGACCTCGCCGCGCGACGTCGCGGCACTCGCCAAGTCGTCGCTCATCTACATCGCGACCGTCCGCAAGGACGGCAACCAGAGCACCGCCGCGCCCGTCTGGTTCATCACGACCGCGGACCATCAGGTGCTGATCGAAACGTCACCGAAAAGCTGGAAGGCGAAGCGCATCAAGCGCGGCAGCCCGGCACTCATCTGGATTGGCGAGCGCACCGGGCCGGCGTTCATCGGCCGCGCCGAAATCGTTGCGGACACGAAGCTCCAGGACCAGGTCCTCGAGGAATATCCGAAGAAGTATATGCTGGCGCGAATCGGCTACGCCCGCCCCACGCGCGCCAAGCTCGACTCCGGACAAATCGTGGTGATTCGAATCGCCCCGGTGCGCGATTTCCCCGACGGCTTCCAGTCGCAGCCGGGCACTCCGGCCCCGTCGCTGGATACCCTGTCCAAGCCCGCGCCGACCCGCTAATTTGCCTTGAAATTAGCGCGCCACTAAGCCAGCATCGCTCCCCATGCGTTTAAGCCGACTCGCTTTACTCTTCTCGATCGCGATCATTGCGGCTGCGCCGAATTGCTTCGCGTCCGAATTCGGCTCCGCGCACCCCGAGCAATACGATCTGCTGACGCC
>DASQHV010000204.1:0-5886 GCA_035631915.1 Candidatus Acidiferrales bacterium
GTAAAGCTGCGCAGATCGCAGCGGCAATCGGGCATCGACACAAACGCGGTCTCGTAGTTGCGCCTGACCGCAGCGCGTCCCTCGAAGGCTTTGCCCTCGGGGTCCTCGATCCGCGGGTTCTCGTGGAAGCACGACATCACAGCCTCGAGATCGTGCCGATTGAACGCGTCGAAGTAGCGTTGGATGAGCTGCTCTTCGGAAGTCATCGCGAAACCTCCAGCGGCAGGGATTTGTCCCACACTAGGCACAAACGCAGCCGGAGTAAAAGTAAGCACGGACGGACGGAGACCTCGGCGCTGACTCAGCGGCGGCGCGCGACGAAGCGGGCCTGCGCGAATCGAGATCGAACTAGTCAGTCCACCGAAAGCTAAACGGTCCGCAAATATTCATCGACCTTTTCGTCCGCGTCCGGCTATGGAGCCTGGCCTCTGATAGACCTTAGTTCTCGTATGGTAGCGGCCGTCGACTTGGAGTAGGCACTACTGCATCGGGCCGGACGACCCGTCGAACCGAGAAAATTCAGTGACTGCTGGAAGAAATACAATGTTCGTCAAAAGCGATCCCTATGACTTCCCTTACGATGGCGATCTGCGGCCCACCAACACCGCGCTCGTCGTAATCGACATGCAGGTCGATTTCTGCGGGCGTGGCGGCTACGTCGACAAGATGGGTTACGACATATCGCTCACTCGCGCGGCCATCGAACCGATCCGAAAAGTTCTCGCGGCCGCTCGGACTTGGGGTTGCACTGTGATGCACACCAGAGAGGGCCACCGACCTGACCTGTCCGACCTGCCGCAGAACAAGCAGTGGCGCAGCCGTAGAATCGGAGCAGGGATCGGCGACCGGGGGCCAAGCGGGCGAATATTGGTACGCGGCGAGCCCGGATGGCAGATCATCCCGGAAGTGGCGCCGCTCGACGGTGAGACCATCGTCGACAAGCCTGGCAAGGGCGCCTTCTTCGCAACCGATTTCGAACTGATCTTGCGCCGCGCGGGAATTCGCAATCTCGTACTCACCGGCATCACCACCGACGTGTGCGTACATACCACGATGCGCGAGGCCAATGACCGCGGCTTTGAATGCCTGCTACTGGCTGACTGCTGCGGAGCCACTGACATGGGTAACCATCTGGCAGCGATCAAGATGGTCAAGATGCAAGGCGGCGTCTTCGGTTCGGTGTCCGATTCGTCGGCGTTTATCGCGACTCTGAGTTCATGATGCCAGGACAGAAGTTCGGCGGCAGCTCGCGCTCCATAAGAAGTTACGCTTTCCCGATGAATCCTTGAGGATTACCCGGAGGCGTACGCAACGCGGCTCTCAGCCGCCGCAAGTGTTGTCCTTTACGCATCGGTAGATATACGAAGTTCCGTTGGCTCGAGCGGCTTGACCGGTCAGCGTCTTGCCGCTGATCTTTCCGATGAATAACGTGGCGCTGCCGACACCTGCGCACGCAAACTGGCTCGACGATGCGTCGAATTTCGGTGCGGTAACCGAGCCCGAGTCCAGGCAGGTGCATCCCAGAGCTTCCGTCAGGAACCCGTCGTCACCGTCGAAGTGAGCCGAAGTCCCGAATTCGCCGAACTCGATGCACTTCGAGGTGTTGGTACTGTCCGAGCCGACTATGGTGCAACGGTAGCCTTGAAGATTGTCGACATTCGCAGTGTTTAGCAGCTTCGCCTGGCAGTTCGCCGCTGACACTGTCACCGCTCGGCCTACGAGCGAAAGTATCGCAAGGATCGCCACCCCCATCGCTCGCTTCATTGTTTCTTCCTCCCGATTTGATTCGGACTACTCAGCGGAAACGGAGTTCTGCGCAATAGCTGCGCAGGTACGAAGCTGCTCATATTTGCAACGGCGTAGCCGCGAGGCGCACGCCGGATACCAAACTGTCCGCCAGTATTCACCCTCTTGGTGGTCAAAGTGGTGGTCAGCTTCGCGCGCGCGTAGTCGCGTGTAAGAAACAGCAGTCGAGTCAGGAGTCAAGCGGTGGGCTGAACGCCAGGGCGATTCGCCGACCTTCGGAGCTGCGCCAGATCGGACTACACGCGTCCGACTACCGTGTCCCCGGATCTGGAGCTACCCGCAGTTACCGCCGGAGCTGCGGACCTTGGCGGTGCCGCCGCCCGGGCTGCAGGTTGGTGTAGCCGTGTCGGTGCCGATAGCTGTCCCACCATTGGTCGCCGTCGAATGCACGAAGCCGCCGCTGGTCGTGCAATCGGCGTCTGCCGTCGCGCTGCTGCTGGCCTTTGACGTCGCAACGCATTTTCCGAACGCCGTCGCTTCGGCGCTGCCGCTGCCAGTCGCAGTAGCTGTCGCGGCGCCCCCGTTGTCAGCGTCGACGAACGCGCTGCCGGAGGTTGTTGCGTGAGCGGTCGATTTACCCCCGCTTTCCGATTCCGCCTCTGCCGAGCCGTTGCCCGTCGCAACAGCGTTGGACTTTCCGCCGGTCGTCACGAAGGTTTCGGCGGAACCGCCAGTCTTCGCGCTCGCCTTGGCGCTGCCTGTGCCATCTGAACTGGCCAGGCAATCGCTGCCATCGGCGCCCACGTGCATATCCACCACCGCCGAAGTTGTTTTGCACACAGCTCCGGCTCCCGCTTGGACCCGTGCCGATGCGAAGAGCAAGACCACAACCGTCACCACACCCATCATCGCCACTCGACGTTCCATCAAAATCGCTTCCTCCCTGTTTAAGGCAAACCATTCTGCCTTTTGAGTCGCAGAAATATAGCTGCGCGGGGCGGCGAACTTCAATCGAAAGTGACTCACCAAGTGTGGCACCAGCCTCGCGCGCGCGTAAGCGGGCTGCGTTAGAAGAAGATACTCGATTTGAAGTTTGTGGGAGCAAGCTCGTCTCATAGACGGAAGCCGAGCACACGATGCCGCTAAAAGGATGGGTCTCGGCCCAGGACTTGGACAAGGCCCGCCAGCGCAAGAAACCGGGCCAGGATTTGTCCGAGGTGTTGGTCGAGATGAGCGCGCACCATGCGGTTTCACGACCTCCGGCATAGCGCTGCCAGCCTGCTACTCGCTCAGGGCGTGTCGCCGAAGATGATCGCGGACCTGCTGGGCCACTCGCGCATCGGGATCACGATGGACCTCTACAGCCACATCCTGCCGACCATGCGCCGCGAGACCGCTGGCGGTCAAAACTGGTGGTCAGAACCCGCCAAAACTCCAAATTATCCTTGCGTCCCCGACGGGATTTGAACCCGTGTTACCGACGTGAAAGGCCGGTGTCCTAGGCCGAGCTAGACGACGGGGACGATGGGCTTGCAAAAAAAACGAACGCGCGCGATGCGCGCGCCGGAAATCGACGCTAGCAGAGCCTCCGGAAGCGGGGCAAGCATCGGCGCGCGAGGCAGCCGGCGCAGCGGCTACGCATCGAAGCGGATTCGGCCGACAATGTCCCCGACCGACGCGTGGCCGCGCTCCGCGAGCATCGCATCGAGCTCGCGATCGATTCTCCCCAGCGCGCCCGCCCCTTCCTTCATCAGTGCCGAGCCGACTTGCACCGCCTTGGCGCCCGTCAGATGTGCGATGTACGCGTCGCGCCCGGTATTGATTCCGCCGACGGCGACGACGTCGAGCAGGTTCTCGCTCACGTTGTAAAACGCGTGCGCCTGCGAGAGCGCGCGCCGCGCACCCTTCACGGTGGCGCTCGCGACATCAATCTCGAGGTCCTTGGGCAAATCGTTGGCGCATACCGCGATGCCGATTCGCGTCGCCTTGAACAGGTCCGCGATCGCGCGCAGATCAAACGGCGCGCGCGGCGGCACCTTCACCGCCAGCACGCATCCGGTCTCTCCACGCACGCGCCCGAGCAGCGACTTTAGCCGCTCGAAGGACGCGAACGGCGCCACCGAATTTGCGACGTAATCGTCCGCCAGGTTCAGCTCGACGATGCTCGCGCCAGCGCGGTCGAGCGCTTTCGTAACCGCGATGAACTCCTCTTCGCTGGTTCCGACCACGCTGCCGATTATTTTCTTTCCTCGGGCGGTGAGTTCGCGCGCGAGCTGCGCAAAATGCTCGACGCCGCGATTCTTCAGATTCTCCGGCGCGTCGAGTCCGGCAATGTTGCACGACTTGAAGACCAACGCGCCGCCATGCACCGCGCCGAGCTCCATGATTTCGCCGCGCTCCGCCGAGCGCGGCCCCGACGCGTTCATCACCGACGAGCCGAGCGTTACGCCGCCCAACGTGATCGCAGTTCGTTGCATCACTATTTCCTACAGCGCCGTGCGATTCGCGGGCAAGTGACGCGCGTCGACGCGGGCGGCCCAACGTCGCGATTGTTTGCGCGATGCGCGCCCGCTAACTTCGTAACTTCAATGAAGGCTAGGGCTGACGGTCCGATACTGGTGGCCGGCGCCGGCGCGATCGGCTCGGTGGTCGGCGGGATGCTCCACGCCGCGGGCCATCGCGTGACGATGCTCGGCCGCCGCGGGCATCTGGAGGCGATCGCGCGTGACGGCCTCAGAATCACCGGGCTGCTCGGCGAGCAACTGGTCCGCGGCCTCGACCTGGCCGACAATCCGGCGCGCCTGCGCGCGCGCTTCGCTCTGATCCTCGTCACCGTTAAGTCTTACGACACGGCGGAGCTCGCCGGCGCGATCTCCGATCGCCTTGCCGACGATGGCCTGGTTGTCTCGCTACAAAACGGCCTCGGAAATATCGAGCTGCTGGCGGAGCGTTTCTCACTCGCGCGCGTAATCGGCGGCCGCGTCATCTTCGGCGCCGAAATCACGCGGCCAGGTGCGACGCACGTCACGGTGTTCGCCGATCCGGTCGCGATCGGACCCGACCCGCAGCAGCATCGCGAGCTGTCCGCGCGCCTCGAGCAGCGCGCACAGTCGGTCGCCGCGATGCTTTCCGCGGCGGGCGTGCCGACGGTCGCGGTGTCGGACGTGATGCCGGTGATATGGACCAAGCTGATCTACAACGCAGCGCTCAACGCGCTCGGAGCGTTGCATGAGATGAGCTACGGCGAGCTCGCCGCCGACCGCGACCTGGCCGCGATCATGGACGAGGTGATCGGTGAGGCGTTTGCGGTCGCGAGCCGGAGCGGCGTGCGCCTGCCGTATGCCGACGCAGGCGCGTACCGCGAGATGTTTTACGGACGCTTGATCCCCTCGACCGCCAGCCATCGGCCGACGATGCTGTTCGATCTGAAAAATCGCGGCCGCACCGATATTGATTCGCTCAACGGAAGGATCGTCGAGTTGGGAGAGCGGTTCGGCGTCGACACGCCCGCGAATCGGATGCTGACGCGGATGATTCACGACGCGGAGCGCGGGCGCGCGACGAGTCGGGCGGTCGGAAAATGATTGGCGCGTCGATCAAACGGGCTACGATGGACGCGATCGTGGCGCAGGCCGAGCGCGAATTTCCGTACGAGTGCTGCGGCTTCATCGTCGGCGACGGCGCCAGCGTCGAGGAAGTTCGCCCCGTCGCCAACATCCAGAACCGCAAGCACGCCGAGAATCCGGTGGAGTTCTCGCGCGACGCGCGCACCGCATTCCTGATGGATCCGAAGGAGCATCTGGCGGTGCTGAACGAGGTTGACCGGCGCCGGCTTGCGTTGTGCGGCGTGTATCACTCGCATCCCGATCACGAGGCGTATTTTTCCGCGACCGATCGCGCGGCGGCCTGCCTGTTCGATCCTTCGGAGCCCGACTATCCCGACACCTTTCATATCGTGATGTCGGTGCGGGCGGGAAAGTTCGTGCGCGCGGCAGCGTTCGCGTGGGACTCGGCGGCGAAAGATTTCGCCGAGACGAAGCTGACTATCGAATGAATACTTGCTGAACTCTTCCCCCAGAGTCCCAGCTTCCTAGATCAGCTCTGACTCGCAACTTAGGGGCCGAAAGGATGCGCAGGAAG